>CADCOP010000049.1 GCA_902803065.1 uncultured Lachnospiraceae bacterium
CCATGTTTGTAGGTGCTTAGAAATCGTTTTACGGTTTTGAGCATCTTCAAATCTTAACCCCCCAGGCTGTATGTTCTGAAACAGCTTTTTACTCTTCTCTTTTCAGTCACAGATTTTAGCACTTTCCGTTCAGATTTATCAATGCGCAGGAATGACGAATTTTCTGTTCAAACCGAATGTTTTTCCTGTTATATGCACAAAGGCCAGCCTCTCCTCTGACCAAAAAAGCGGTCAGTTTTCCGGGCTGCCGCTGTCCTCTGCAGCATTCTCCTCTGAAGCATTCTCCTCTGAACCATTCTCTCCGCCGGCCTTCTCCCCTCCGGCTGTCTGCGCCTCTGAAGCTCCGGCTGTCTGCGCTGCCTTTTCCCCGGCAGTCCCGGCTGAAGTATCCGGCAGTTCGATGACGGACGGACGCTCATGCACCCTCGATGTGTCGGGAGAATCCTTGCTCTCGCTGATGCCTTCCGCGCGATGGAAGATCTCCATGAATTCCTTGCCGGTGATCGTCTCCTTCTCGATCAGGAAAGCCGCGATCTGGTCCATGGTTGCGCGGTGCTCACTGAGCAGCCGCTTTGCTTCCGCGTATGCCTCGTGAAGCATCTTCATGACTTCATCATCGATACCGGCTGCCGTCACATCGCTGCAGTTCATGATCTTCTGGCCGTTGTCCAGATACTGGTTCGCTGCGCTCTCAAGCCCTACGAGCCCGAATTTTCTGGACATTCCGTACTGCGTTACCATGGCGCGGGCGATTCTGGTAGCCTTTTCGATATCATTCGCGGCTCCGGTCGTGATCGTATCAAACACGATCTCCTCCGCCGCGCGTCCGCCGACCAGCTCCACCAGCATTGCCCTCAGTTCCTTCTCTGTGTTAAGGAACTTTTCTTCCTCGGGCACATTCATGACATATCCGAGGGCTCCCATGGTCCTGGGAACGATGGTGATCTTCTGTACAGGCTCGGAGTCCTTCTGGAGAGCAGAGATCAGCGCGTGTCCGACTTCATGATACGAAACGATCCTGCGCTCTTCCACTCCGAGGATGCGGTCTTTCTTCTCTTTGCCGACAAGAACGACCTCAACAGCTTCAAGCAGATCCGCCTGGCAGACTACCTTTCTGCCCTTCTTGACTGCGAGGATCGCAGCCTCGTTGATCATATTCGCGAGGTCCGAACCGACGGCTCCGGATGTGGCCAGAGCGATCGCCTCCAGGTCGACGGTCTCATCCATGCGAACATTTTTCGCATGGACCTTCAGAACATCAACGCGGCCCTTCAGGTCCGGCCGGTCTACAATGACCCGGCGGTCAAAACGGCCCGGGCGCAGAAGCGCCTGGTCAAGGACTTCCGGGCGGTTCGTTGCAGCAAGGATCAGGATACCCTTCGAAGGGTCGAAACCGTCCATCTCCGCAAGCAGCTGGTTCAGTGTCTGTTCCCGCTCATCATTTCCGCCGAAGCGGTTGTCACGGCTCTTTCCGATGGCATCGATCTCATCGATAAAGATGATGCACGGAGAATTTTTCTTTGCTTCCTCAAACAAGTCCCTCACGCGGGAGGCGCCTACGCCGACAAACATCTCAACGAAGTCAGAACCTGACAGAGAGAAGAACGGGCAGTGCGCTTCGCCGGCCACAGCTCTCGCAAGAAGCGTTTTTCCGGTACCGGGAGGTCCCACGAGCAGAGCTCCCTTGGGAAGTTTGGCGCCGATCCCCGTGTATCTGCCGGGATGCTCCAGGAAATCCACCACTTCCTGCAGGGATTCCTTTGCTTCATCCTGGCCGGCAACATCCGCGAAGGTCACGCCCGTCTCTTTCTGGACATACACCTTTGCGCGGCTCTTGCCAACGCCCATCATGCCTCCGCCTCCGGACATCCGGCGCATGACTACGCCAAGAAGGATCCAGATCAGGATCAGAGGCGCAAAGGAGAGCACCACATTCAGGATCAGGTTGGTCGTCGTGTCGGGGATCTCCTCCGAAAACTCCACGCCTGCCTTCTCCAGACGGCTCACAAGCTCAGGATCATCCGTTCGTCCGGTGTAAAACGAAAACTCAACGCCCTGCGATGAAAACGGCTGCGTCTTCGGAATGATGGTCAGCTTGCTGTTTCCGATCCTGACCGAGCCGACCTGGCCCTGGTTCAGCATCGTCAGGAACTGATCATACGTGATCTCCTGCGACGTCGTATCCTTCATCATATTGTTGACAAAGCTCATAATAAGGAGCGTGATCAGCGTTACGACCAGGAAAATAACGATCGTGGAATGATTCTTATTCCCCGGCTGGCCGCCGCGGCGGTCATTGTTCGGGTCATTATTATTACGCTGGTAATTATTATCCATTCTATCCTCCTCAGACGTCCCCTTCAGAAGGCAGACTTCCGCCATCTGAAAACAACGCTATTTTATTATACGGACTGGATTTTTATAAATCAATATAAGAAAAAAGAAAACTTTTGTAAAGTTTGATGATGTTATCTCTCCATCGTGAACCCACCGTGAATCCGTTGTGAATCCGTGAATCAACAAAAAAACAGATCCCCGCTCTTTCACGGGAATCTGTTCAGAATCATAAGATATGCATTTCCTCACCAGTTCTTTTCGCGTATCCGCACGAAGTCCCTGATCAGCTCCACCGCTCCTTCGTAACCGGTTGCCCCGCTGTCGATACTGAGGTGGTAGCTGGACGCATGTCCCCACTTCTTTTCCGTCTGGAAATTGTAATAGCTGGCTCTCTTCTTATCGGATCTGAGAACAAGTTCTCTGGCCTTTTCGATGGAACATTTCTCGTACTCGGCTACTCTTTTTGCCCTGACCTCCAGATCCGCATGAATAAACACGGATACCAGCTTTTCATAATCACGCAGGATATAATCCGCGCCGCGCCCGACGATCACGCAGTTCCCGGTTCCGCGGAGATTGCGGATCGTATCAAACTGTGCCTGATAGATCTGCTGGTTCAGTGATGATCCCACGTAATTCATGGACGGATATACATCCATGACGATCGAATACAGAAGGCTGTTTGTCGGTTTCTCATCATATGTCTCCAGGACTTTTTCCGCGATACCGCTGTTCTCTGCCTGCAGTTTGAGAAGCTCCTTATCATACAGCGTATATCCGAGTTCCTGTGCAAGCATTCTTCCGATCTCATGACCGCCGCTTCCGAACTGTCTTCCGATGGTTATTATTACATGCTCCGCCATGATCTATGTCCCCCTCTTTCAGGAAAAATGTTGTGCTTTTCAACTGAACAATGATTATTTTAGCATATTTTTCGTGATATTTCCACAAAAAACTCATGTCAGGTGCTCATATGCTTCCACATGACTGTCCGCAAAAGACGGAAGGTGCCTGTAAACATTGAGCGCCTGATCCAGAAGCGGGAGAAATGCCGCGCCTCCCGTACCTTCTCCCAGATGCATGTCCGCGTACAGGACAGGTTCCAGGCCAAGTGTCTTCAGGATCACCTTCCCCGCGGGCTCTGCCGAGCAGTGTGTCGCAAACATGTAATCCGCCGAAGAGGGGCACAGCATCTTCGCGGCGCACGCAGCGATCCCTGAGATCGCTCCATCGACCAGGACCGCTGTCCCCAGCGAGGCGCATCCAAGATACAGCCCGGTCAGCCCGGCTATATCCAGCCCGCCGACTTTGGCAATAACATCGACAGGGTCCGAAGGATCCGGCCGGTTCACCTCCAGCGCTCTGCGGATGACAGCTGTTTTTTTCTTCAGTCCCTCCGCTGAGAGCCCCGCTCCGCGGCCGGTCAGTTCCTCCGGACTTCTGCCGGAGAACGCGCAGGCACAGGCCGCAGATGTCGTGGTGTTTCCAATGCCCATCTCACCGGCGATCAGCAGATCGTATCCCTTTTCCTTAAGTTCCCGTGCGATCCCGATGCCCTCTTCCATGGTGCGGATGCATTCCTCTTCCGTCATGGCCGGTCCCCGGGCAATGTTCCCTGTTCCGCGGCGGACCGCTCTGCTGCGGACAGCCGGATGGCTGCATGCCTGGTTCAGCCCGATATCCACGGGAATGACATCCGCCCGGATCATTCTGCTCATGACGCAGACGGTGCTGATCCCTTCCCCCATGTTTTCAAGGACCTGCCTGGTCACCTCGCTGCCGGTCTGGGTCACGCCCTCTGTCACAACGCCGTTGTCCGCGCCCATGATCACGGCCGCCCGTTTGTCCGCCGCCGGATCCGGTGTCCTCTGCGCCCCGGCAAGGCGGACGACCATCTCCTCCAGCCTTCCGAGTCCCCGCAGGGGTTTGCACCGGCTGTCCCACCGGTCCCACGCTTTCTTCACTGCTCCCGGGTCCGCAGGCCTTACCTGGCGGATCGTATCTCTGAAAAGCTCTCCCGACTCACTCATTTTCCTCCTCCGAACCGGACAGTTTCACCGCCTGCATCTTCATCTGTCCTGACCGGCAGATGAGAGCACCGCCCTCGCCCGTTTACCAATAAGAAAACAGCCCGGCCGGCCGTTATCATGAACGTCCGCTTCCAGGCCGCTTTTTTATTAACTGTTCAGTGTCTGATCGCCTGTACGCATTTGTATACAGGCTGTGCAGGTATGTCAGCACATAATAAACCGTCCGCCGCAGCAGCAGTTGCAGATCAGGTTTGCTATGCAGATGCGGGTACACATGTCGCCGCCCCCGAAGATCGGGCTGCCATACATTTCGCCTCTTGAGCGGTACTCCGCTCCTCCGTTCTGGAGCCTGGACAGAAGCTGCTGATACTGGAAATTGCCCGGATCCATCCGGACCGCCGTACTTGCATGCTCCCTCGCGACAACATTGTTGCCCTGCCCGGCATTTGCCATGGCGCTGTAGAAATACCAGCGCGCGGTTCTTTCCCGGAGTTCCGAGAGCACATGAAGCGCTTCCGCGTAATGGCCATTGTTAATGTAATTGATGACCGCCTGCATGCGGATATCTTCCTCAGAGGCAAATCCGCTGTCAGCGCGGCCAGCCCCGCCAAAACCGCCGAAGCCGCCAAATCCGCCATAGCCGCCTGTGCTTCCGTAACCTCCGTAGCCGCTTCCTGAGCCTGAGTAGCCGCCGGTGAAGCCCTGCTCACGATCCTTCATGATCTGCTGGTAGGCCTGCTGTATCTCCTTGAACTTCTCTTCCGCCTTTGCCTTGTCCGGATTGTTGATGTTCGCGTCCGGATGATATTTCCGGCTCAGAGCCCGGTAAGCTTTTTTTATCTCTTCCTCTGAGGCGTTTGGCGATACGCCCAGGACATCATATGGATTGATCATTTCATTTCCTTTTCCCGTCTCTGCATCCGCTGTTTCCTTGCCTGCGCGAAGCGGACCCACACGCCCGAATAAAGTATGTTGCGGAGAATCTCCACATGGTCCACAAGCGGAAGCCTCTCAAAAGCCCGGCAGCAGCATCCCATGGTCTCCATCAGGATCTCCTCCGTTTCTTCCTCGAAGCCCTCGCGCGAAGCATATCCTCCTGCCAGGAACGGATTATAGCGGCCGTGCCTGCTGTCCGCGTCCAGATCAGCGTACGCGTCTGCCAGATATACATACTTTCCGAGATAAAAGCCGGTCTCCCTGAGATCGTTCTGCCAGATATCCGTCTTCCAGCAGAGGATCTCTCCCATAAATTCCCCGGTCAGGCCGGCAACCGCGTCAAGGTCGCCGCTGCCGTTCTTTTCAAGCTCTGAAAGCTTCCGGACACATTCCTCAATGCAGATCGCCTGCCTGGGATACCTTTTCCTTATCTTCCTGTATGCGCCGTCGATCACTCCCGAAAGGGCAAGCTTTCCGGGGTTCCTGTCATCATGCCAGTCATCCGCGGCTTTCTGATACGCAAGCAGGACTGTCATATCCGCAGCGTACGCTACTGCCGCGTTGGTCTTCTCCATGTGAGCAACAGCCGGATGGGGAATGCATCTGCGCTTCTTCTCCTCCGTTTCCGGCTCATACAGACTGCTCAGAAGCATGGCTGTGAACGTCATATCATAGTTTAACAGCAACTGTCCAATTCGTCCATATCGTTTTTTCAGCATATGACAAAGACCGCAGTAATAACTGCGGTACATGTCGTATTCCCTGATCTTCAGTTCCTGCTGGTTAACTGTAATATATCCAAACATATGAATCAGCTCTTTTTCTCAAATTCATTTTTACATTTGGGACATGTGACAATGATCTTTCCCTTGCCGCGCGGAATGCGGATCTTCTGTCCGCACTTCGGGCACTTGTAAATATGGTTGGCCTTCAGGTCGGCTGCCTGGTTCTTCTTGCTTGTAAAGAAGCTTCTGATCTTCCAGGTAAGCTCCTTATACTTCAGGTTCTCCCTGTACCTCCCCTGAATGTTCCTGGAGAACATGCGGAAATACACATAAACGAGCAGAAGCAGCACTACCGTGTTTAAAACCGGGATCCGTATGATCAGGTTGACGATCATCATCGCAACGGCAAATCCCAGAAGGAACCTTGAAAACTCATCAACGCCGTATCTGCCGACCATAAACTGCGCGAATTTCTGTTTGAGATTGTTCATAATAACACCCTTTCGGTCTTAACCATCATGGCATCTCCGCGTGGGATGCCATCCTGTTTCTTATTTTTATTTAAGAATTATCCCCGATCTGCCCATCTGTCAATGCCTTCGGCTGCAAATTCCCGAAACTTTTATAAATTACCGCAGGCACACATTCGTTAAGTGCCGGCGGTCTCAGAGTGCCTGCTTATGGAACATGCACCCTTGTGCGCGCAGGCTCACTCCCTGCACTCCGGGAACCGCAGCACAGCCCGGAACACATCTCCGTCCACCTGCACTTCAAAGGTCCCGCCCATGAGTTCCGTAAGGCTTCCGGCTATGGAAAGGCCCAGCCCGCTTCCTTCTGTCCGGCGGCTCGTGTCTCCGCGGACGAACCTCTCGCGAAGCTCTTCCCCGGTCGCGTGGATCGGAACGGCTGATATGTTTTCAAAAGTGATCTGTGCCAGGACAGCGTCTCCTTCTTCAAAGGACTGCAGCTGTACCAGGACTTCCGATCCTGCTTTCGCGTACTTTGCTATATTTCCGAGAAGGTTCTCAAAAACACGGAACAGCTGTTTTCCGTCCACAAGCACCTGAACGCTCTCCCTGGGCAGGACTGTCCGGATCTTCAGGTCTTTCTCCTCAAGCCTGTCCTCAAACTCTCCGAGAGCCTGGCGGATAAATGGCTGCAGCCGCATCTTCACCAGATCCAGTTCCACATTGCCTGAGCTGATCCTGCTCACCTCGAGCAGGTCTTCTGTCAGCTGGCGCAGGCGCTGCGCCTTCTGGTCAAGGATGCTCACGTAGCCCACGGCTTTCTCGTTTTTAAGGTCCTCCTTCTTCAGCAGATCCACATAGCTGATGATGGATGTCAGCGGCGTCTTGAGGTCATGCGAAACATTTGTGATCAGCTCCGCGCGCAGGCGCTCATTTTTGAGCATGGAATCAACGGCTTTCTCCAGTCCCTCTCCCATCTCATTGACCGCCTCGCCCATTTCACGGCTCTCTCCGGTCAGCACGTCGGTGCGGATGCGGTAATCAAGCTTTCCCTGCGATATCTGGCGCAGTCCTTCACGCACGTTCTGGTTGCCGACACTGTCTCTCATGAGATAAAGAAGGGCTGCCGCGTCCATTACGAGAGCCATGAAGATTCCAGGCAGGCCCATGAAGCGGAGGAAAACGAAATTCAGGATAAAGAAGGCTCCATAGGCGAGCAGCATCCTCTGAGTCCGCTTGCGGGCGCTGTACACCTGCCGCGCGCCGAGTACGACCGCGTTCGAAACGCTGTTCTTCCAGAGCGTATGCGCGCGAAGCCGCCGGACGAAGCTGAGCAGCGCGTACAGCATGATCATATATTCCACTGCAGCGAAAAAGGATGTGACCGCAATGATGAACCTGGCTGAGTGTGTCCCCCTGCCGCGGATGAAATGGCCAAGCATCCACCAGGAGATACCGGCGATCAGCATGATTCCCGCAGCGATTTCCGTAGGGATCAGGTCAAACAGCCCGAGCGCCCTCATCTCTCCTGTCTGTGTTTTTCCCGTCATCATGATCGAGAGGAACAGAAGCAGCGGCAG
>CADCOP010000050.1 GCA_902803065.1 uncultured Lachnospiraceae bacterium
AACAAATATAATCATCCTAAGCGGCTGGTTGTTTCAGAAGGATCTGGAATTTATGAAATATAACATGCAAATTGTGAAACCGGGCTCGTCCCGGTTTTTTCCTGTGCTATTCTAAAAAAGGTTTTAATGGTGGTCATCGGAAGGGAGTCATTATGAAACAGGTTTTTAATCCTTATCTTCCCAGCTGGGAGTATGTTCCGGATGGTGAACCTCATGTGTTTGGGGACAGGGTCTATGTGTACGGGTCCCACGACCGTTTTGGAGCGCCGATCTTCTGCGTGAATGATTACGTGTGCTGGTCGGCTCCGGTCAGCGATCTTTCTGACTGGAGGTATGAGGGCGTTATCTACCACAAGAAGGATGATCCGGCGAATAAGCTCGGGATCCGGTGCCTCTATGCTCCGGATGTTACCTGCGGTCCGGATGGTCGTTATTACCTGTATTACGCGTTTGATTTCCTTGGAGAGATCAGTGTTGCGGTGTGTGATACTCCGGCGGGGAAATATGAGTTTTACGGAAGAGTTCATTTCCCGGACGGGCATGTGTGGGGAAGAAAGAGCGGAGAGCCGTTTCCGTTTGATCCGGGCGTCCTGACGGATGATGACGGGCGCGTGTACCTGTATTCCGGCTTCGCAACGAAGGTGCCGGCCGTGGCGTCGGGATTTCACAACCTGACGAATGAAGGCGGTGTGGTGCTTGAACTGGAGCAGGATATGGTCACGATCAGGACCGGTCCTGACCTGCTTTTCCCTGTGAAGGGAAGGCCCGGGGCGTTTCCGGATCACGCGTTCTTTGAGGCCAGCTCCATCCGGAAGATCGACGGAAGATACTGTTTCGTGTATTCCTCGGAGCACAACCATGAACTTTGCTGTGCCTGGGCGGACAGCCCGAAAGGCCCGTTCACATTCGGCGGAACACTCATCGACCTGGGAGACCTTTATCTTGAGGGAAATGAAGATGAAACGCACGCCGTGAATTATCTGGGAAATACGCACGGCGGAATGTGCGAGATCGGCGGGCAGTGGTACATCTTCTATCACAGGCAGACCGACTGCAGTTCCTACGCAAGGCAGGCCTGCGCGGAGAAACTTGTGAGGACTCCGGACGGAGGGTTCCGGCAGGCAGAGCTGACAAGCTGCGGCCTGAACGACGGGCCGCTTCAGGGACTGGGACGGTACGAAGCGCGCATCGCCTGCAATCTCTGGTCGAAGGAAGGAACCTGCCGGTATGACGCCGGAGGCAGGAAAAAGATCAGGAAGATCCATCCGTATTTTACACAGCACGGTAAAGACAGAGAGTCGGATGGAGACCAGTACATTGCCAACATGAGAGATGGAGCCGTTGCGGGATTTAAGTATTTCCGCCTGGGAGAGGCTTCGGAACTTGAACTGGAACTGGGCGGAAGAGGAGAAGGCGTAATCCGCGTGTTTACGGATGAGGCCATGCGGGAAGAGGCAGCATCGCTTCTTGTTTCCTCGGGCGGGCCGGTAGGAAGATTTACTGGCAGCTTTTACGCAGAGGAGGGTGTTAAACCTCTGTTTTTCCGCTTTGAGGGATCGGGGAGCCTCGATTTCATAGCGTTTACCCTGCGCGGACCCCGCCGATTTACAGTTCCGGCTCCTTTTTCGCCAGCCAGCCCCGGAAGAGGCCCCCTTCGAAGAAGGATATGATGACAAAGAAGATGTCCGCAAACACGATGAAGACGAACGACGGTATCATGATGCGGGTATATTTTTTTCCGCTGAAGGTTCCTTTGCGGATATGCAGGCTCATGCGCGCAAGATAATACAGTACGCCGATGTTGAAAAACAGCAGCAGCGCCGCGTTCTGCCCGAAACTGATCCAGGTGGAACGCGGGAAGAAATTCCCGGTATTGACTGCGCTGAGCACGCTGTTCAGCAGAAGAAGCGCGACCTGCACCAGGAAGATGATTCGGGTCACGTTAAGCATGACGCCTCCGCCGATGCCAACGCCGCCGCCCCAGGTCAGGCCTGCACGGCTGCAGAAATGCTCAAACACCTGCATCAGCGGCTCGTTCTGTTTTCCTTCGATAAAGCCGTTGTTCGCGATGCAGTAAACGCTCAGCTGTAAATTGTTATCTTTGCAGTACGTCTCCATCTGTTCCAGAAAGCGGAGCACGTGGGACGGAACCGCATCCACATAGAGCGGCAGGCCGAACACCACGGCCTGGGCGTCCCGGAGCTGATCCAGGATCCGCTCATGATCCGCCGGAGTGCGCAGCACTTCGGTTATTTTTTTGCCGCTTACG
>CADCOP010000051.1 GCA_902803065.1 uncultured Lachnospiraceae bacterium
CGCCTGTCTCCTGCCTTCATGCCGGTGTTATACCCTTTAAACCTCGGGCAGTACTTTGCAAATACTTCCGCACACTGAGCGCTGACCGGAGCATCTTCTACCCGAAGGTTCCACAGCAGGAATACCTTTCCTCCGGGTTTCAGTATCCTGCGGCACTCTGTTTTGAAAGCGGCGGGGTCGAACCAGTGGAACGCCTGCGCGACAGTCACATGATCAACAGATCGGTCCGGCAGCGTCGTTTGTTCCGCCAGCCCGTTTACAGAATGAAAGCCGGTCATTCCTGACAGCCGCTCATCCGCGTAACGGCGCATATCCGCATTCGGCTCTACCGCATAAACAGATGCTCCCAGAGTCAGGAGCTGACTGGTAAATATGCCTGTGCCCGAGCCAATATCGGCGATCACTGTTCCCTGGCCGAAGGAGTAGCGGGTTTTTAACAGGTCAAGGCATTCCTTCGGATAGCCCGGCCTTGCATTCGTATAATTCTGACCTTTTCCGGTAAAAAGCTGTTCGTTTTTCATCATGGCACCCCTGCAGCATGCTCAATGCATCCGCCCATGTTTCAGTTTCTCAGTAAATTGCGCATCACAAACAATGTGCCTAACATCAGCACAATGGCAATCGGCAGTGCTATGAAGGCATTCGGTATAAAACCGGCGATGATATAAGCAACGAAGCTCACACCGGCAACCGTCATCGCATAGGGCAGCTGCGTGGATACATGCGTAACGTGGTCGCACTGCGCGCCGGCACTGGCCATAATGGTCGTATCAGAGATGGGCGAGCAATGATCTCCGCAGACCGCGCCAGCCATGCATGCAGACACGCAGACCACTCCCAGAGGATCTGTAAGCGGGAACACACCAAGCGTGATCGGAATCAGGATACCGAAAGTCCCCCAGCTGGTTCCCGTTGAGAAGGACAGAAAGCATGCGATCAGGAACACGATCGCGGGCAAAAAGGTTTTGAACCCGCCGGCAGAGCCCTTCACCAGCATCTCCACGTACTGCTTTGCGCCAAGGCTGTCTGTCATGGCTTTCAGGCTCCATGCAAATGTCAGGATCAGAATTGCCGGGACCATGGATTTAAAGCCTTCTGGTATACAGTCGGTGATCTCCTTAAAGCTCAGTACGCGCCGGAGCAGGTAATAGATGACCGTTATTACCAGCGTGACGGCAGAACCCAGCATAAGTCCGACCGAAGCATCTGAATTAGAGAAGGCGTCCACAAAGCTTTCTCCGCTGAAAAAGCCTCCGGAATAGATCATTCCGATGACGCATGAAATGATAAGGATTGTTATCGGAAGTACGAGATCCATAACCCTGCCGTTTGGATTGCTGTCTTCGTTTACAGCATTTGCGGCGTTCCTCATTCCCGAGAAGATATCTCCCTTTTCCCGGGCATTTCTCTCATGCTTTGCCATCGGACCATAATCCATACCGGTCAGCGCCAGAAAGATCATCATGATCAGCGTAAGCAGGGCATAGAAATTAAAAGGAATTGCGCGAATGAACAGATACAGCCCATTTCCGTCTTCCACATAAGAAGAAACCGCCGCTGCCCAAGATGAAACCGGAGCTATAATACAGACAGGAGCCGCTGTTGCATCTATCAGGTATGCGAGCTTTGCCCGGCTGATGCTGCTCTTATCGCAGACCGGGCGCATAACTGAACCCACAGTCAGGCAGTTAAAATAGTCATCAATAAAGATCAGCACGCCCAGGGCGATCGTAGCGATCTGAGCCCCTGCCCTCGACTTAATGTGTTCCGAAGCCCAGCGGCCAAAAGCGGCTGATCCGCCTGCTTTATTCATCAGCATCACAATGATTCCGAGAACGACAAGGAACACAAGGATACCGACATTGTACGGGTCCGCAATGGAAGCCACGATCCCTTCATTGAATACGTGCAGCAAAGTACCCTCAAAGCTGAAATTCGAATACAGCAGGCCGCCGACGACAATGCCAACGAAGAGAGATGTATAAACCTCTTTGGTGATCAGCGCCAGTGCAATGGCTATGATCGGAGGCAGCAGCGACCAGAAAGTCATGTAAAAGTTTGATGTCGCTTCAGCCGCTTCTTCAGCCTCCGCAAGAGCCGGGACAGCCAGCAATACCGTTATTGCCAGCATGGTGAGTACAAAAAGCACCCGTCGTTTTGTGTTTCTCATGAAAATCTCCTTCCGGGCCTCTGCCCTTTATTAAAAAAATCTGCAGCGCGCAAATGGGTACTCGGCTATTGTCCTCACCGCCTCAATCGCTGTCTCTCTGTCTTCATGCAGATTTGCCAGTCTTCTTATTTGTTATATTACTTCGAAACACGTTTTATTGCTAGCCTTATCTTAACTTCCAGTGTTTTAACGACTCTTAAGAATAAGCAGAGCAGCCGCCATGATGGCAACTGCTCTGCTTATTCTTAATCATATATCCTGTATTAATATCTATGTCATGATTCATCTGCCTTTTCAGTAGCGTATATCTCACCAAGCAGCCTCTCATTTGTGGCCGGCTGGCTTGGCACAAGCATCTCGTTCTGGGAGTAATACAGGTCATCGTAGGGAACACGATCCGTGATAAGCGTGTAATCCCTGGCACTGAAGTACATGCCGGCCAGCTTTACGATATCTGTCATGGACAGATCGTGGTCTGTGAGCTTCAGGATCTCGACTGCATTCTTCATCAGCTCTGTTTTATCCCCAGATGAGACAGTGTTGATCAGCGATGAAAGAACGCTGCGCTGGCGCTGGGTGCGTTCATAATCATTATTGCCTACGTAGCGGATGCGCGAATAAGCAACCGCCTGCACGCCGTTTAAATGCTGCATGCCGGAGGAATACAGATAATAATTATATGCATCGAGTCCAAGATTAACACAAACATCTGAGATCAATCCATTCAGGTTGTTGATCTCATAATCCTTGATCTCAATATCTACGCCGCCGAACATGTCGATGATCTGCGCCGTGGAGGACCAGTCGACCGCCACATAATTATCGATATGAACACCGAAGTTTGATATCAGAGTCTCCTCCAGCTTTTCCGGGCCGGCTGCCGCATAAGAGTAGTTGATCTTATGGACGCCATATCCAGGAATGTCTGCGTAGAGATCCCTCATAAAGGAGACCATGAAAATGGCTTCTGCCTTTGGATTGATGGTCATTAGGACGATCACATCTGAGTTACCGTACCATCCGGAACTGCGTCGGTCCGAACCAATGATCAGGAGGTTGTAGGTGCCATTGCTTTCGGTCGCATCTGCCGCTTCCGTCTGTGGGGCTTCGGAAGTATCCTCGGAAGTATCCTCTTCCAGGAGATCTTTTAATCCCAGCTCTTCGATCAGTTCCTCCGTCACCATTCCGTTTGCGGTCAGGCCGTGGTCCTTCTGATAGTTGAAGATAGCCTGCGATGTATTGTTTCCCATAATGCCATCCGGAGTGCCGCATTCATAGTTTTCACTGTTCAGCTTTTCCTGAACAAGCATTATGGTCACTTCATCCGTGTATCGAGCAGAAAATGA
>CADCOP010000052.1 GCA_902803065.1 uncultured Lachnospiraceae bacterium
ACATATAAAACATATATGAGAGGTATGTATTAAACGAAGCTAAATGAAAGGAGCAATAAAATGACTAAGATCTTTAAAGGAGCACTTGAACTGATTGGAAACACTCCCCTTATTGAAGCTGTTAATATTGAGAAGGAACTGAACCTGGAAGCGGTCCTTCTTTTTAAGCTTGAATATTTTAATCCGGCAGGCAGCGTGAAGGACAGAATCGCTAAAGCCATGATCGAGGACGCTGAGAGCAGAGGACTTCTGAAGGAAGGCTCCACGATCATTGAGCCGACATCCGGCAATACAGGCATCGGTCTTGCCTCTATCGCGGCTTCCAAGGGATACAGAATTATCCTGACGATGCCTGAAACGATGAGCGTTGAGCGCAGAAATATACTTAAGGCGTATGGCGCTGAGATCGTTCTTACGGACGGCTCGAAGGGAATGAAAGGCGCGATCGCGAAAGCTGAGGAGCTGGCAAAGGAGATCCCGGACAGTTTTATCCCGGGGCAGTTTGTTAATCCGGCAAATCCGGCAGCGCACAGAGCAACCACAGGCCCCGAGATCTGGAACGATACTGACGGGAAGGTTGACTTTTTCGTCGCAGGCGTAGGTACGGGCGGCACACTGACTGGCACAGGCGGATATCTGAAGGAACAGAAAAAGGATGTGAAAGTCATTGCAGTTGAACCGTCAGGCTCACCGGTCCTTACCGAGGGCAGGAGCGGTCCCCATAAGATTCAGGGTATTGGCGCTGGGTTTGTTCCGGATGTGCTCGATCAGAAAGTCTACGATGAGGTCATCACGATTGACAATGAGGATGCGTTCACTGTATCGAAACTGATCGCCAAAAAGGAAGGCATCCTGGTAGGAATCTCCTCCGGAGCCGCAGCCAAAGCCGCCATTGAGATCGCCAAAAGACCCGAGAATAAAGGAAAGGTTATCGTTGCCCTTCTCCCGGACAGCGGTGACAGATATTATTCCACTCCGCTTTTCGGAGAATAATTCAGAAGCTCCCGGCTGCCGGGAAAAGCGCCTTCGCTTGCTAAACAGGAGCTCATGTGTCATAATATGACTAAACCTATATACTGAGTATGTGAAATACGCGGGTCAGACGAGATTAATGGCAGCAGGAGGGTGCAATGATTCTTTCAAAGAAAAGCAGGTATGGACTGAGGGCGCTGGTGGATCTGTCAGTTCACTCGAAAACGGAACATATGGCATTAAACTCGATCGCCGAAAGGAACGGGATCTCGGCGCAGTATCTTGAACAGGTATTTGCGGCTCTGCGAAGAGCGGGGATCGTAAAAAGCATCAAGGGTCCTCAGGGAGGATATCTTCTGAGCAGACCGGCAAAGGATATCACGGTCTCTGAAATCGTTCTCGCGCTGGATGGTTCCTATTTTGTGGAAGATGAGGAATCGCCTGCAGGGTGCAGCGTTTACGGTATTACGGAAACTCTTCAGAAGATGATCATCGGTCCGGTCAACAGAAACCTGGATGAAGTGCTGAAAAATATCACGCTTGAGGATCTGGAACGCGATTTTACAGAAAATGGTGCCCAGGCGCAGGATATGTACTATATTTAAAAAAAAGAAACGCGCAGCCGGAAACAGCTGCGCGTTTTGATTCGTTATGCAGGTTGATAATTATTGTTCGCCATTGATATGTTTTTTGATGGCCGCAAAGCTTTCCTTACTGATCACATGCTCCATGCGGCAGGCATCTTCAACGGCAGTCTCGGGGTCAACCCCAAGAGAGATCAGCCACTGGGATATCACTTTGTGGCGCTCATAGATCATCTCAGCAATCTCCCTGCCGGCTTCGGTAAGATAGATGTAACCCTCCGGCCTTACAGTAATGAGCTGTTTTTCACGCAGGTTTTTCATGGCGACGCTGACACTTGATTTTTTAAACCCCAGTTCCTCCGCGATATCAACAGAACGTACAACAGGCTTTTTCCCACTTAAGATCAGTATGGTCTCAAGATAATTTTCAGCAGATTCATTTGATTTCATTTCATACCCCTCAATTTGACAGATTTTCTTCTGATAAGGTTTTGCCCGGATGGCTGTCCGGTCAGCCGTATAATATTTATAACTATATCATAATTCATACAAACATTCAATGTTATAGGAATATATGGTATATACGATCCCGTTTATGCTGGAGAATATACAGGGTTGTTTTTGACGGCTGAAAATGTTATAAATACCGTGGTGACAGAAGAAGAGCGAAAGGAATATTCCGGAGTAATCATGAAACAGTCAATGAAGGCAATGTATATTGTGGGATCATGCATTATCCTTGTCCTGCTTTTTTCATTATACATCCTGTACAGAACGATCCGCCCGACACCAGGGCTTCCCTACGAGTCCGTGGATATGCACCGCGCAGCTGAATATATGCAGTTTGAGACTGGCTATCTCCTGGTTGATGTCAGCGAGGCCAGTGTCTATGAGAGAGAGCATATTCCCGACGCGATCAACATTCCCGAAGCAGATCTTGTGGGCAGCGCTGCTGTGGAACTTCCTGATCCGGATCAGATGATCTACGTTTATTCTGACGATACGGTTGGCAGCAGGAAAGCAGCTCTTTCCCTTTGCTCGCTGGGATATACGAACATCACACAGATCGAAGGAAACACGCAGGACTACTGGAAGGCAGCAAAAGAACTGGAAACCGACGAGGGCTTTTTCCAGAGGATCAGAATGGGCAGGGCTTCATGAAGAGCTAAGAGCTTACAATGCGTCATTACACGAGCATAAAAAGAGAGAAGACCATTTCGGCCTTCTCTTTTTTATATGTATGCTATTTATTCTGCTGTTTAAAAACACGTTTCCGTGTGATGCATCAATAAACAACACATGTGGTCTTCCAGGAAGGAAGATTGTAATAAATGTATTTTGCATTGTCGTTTGACAGACGAATGCATCCGTGCGAACGCGGAGTACCGATCAGGTTGTAAGAAGCATCCATATTGTCGCCCGGGTTATAGATCCAGGAGTGGAACGCAAGACCTGCGTTAAAGTAGGTTGCCCAGTATGCGTACTGATCTTCGAAATACATTTTGTAAAGTTTGCTGCGCAGTCTTGTTACAGCTGCTTTCGTCTGCGTGCTGCCTGCACCTGTTGTGCATTTTCCAGTCCGGATCACTTTCCAGTTGTACTGTTTGCCTTTGAAGATATAGA
>CADCOP010000053.1 GCA_902803065.1 uncultured Lachnospiraceae bacterium
GCCGTCAGCAGCGCGCTGATCGATGCCTTCACGATATCCACATCGATTCCGGCGCCCCAGAACAGTTTGCCGCTTCTGTTCTCGATCCCGACATACGCGATCGCCCTGGAACTCGAGCTTCTCTCAAGAGCATGCTCCTCATAGGTTACCACGCTGTAATCGAGATGATAGAACTTTCGCAGAGCGTTGCTCACAGCATCCAGGCGGCCGTTTCCGGATGATATCACAACGTTCCGCCTTCCCGCGCTGGTCGTCGTCACCTCGGCTATGATCCCGTTATGCTGTTTAAAATGGATCTCGTTGATCTCATAAGGATCTGTCCGGCTCTCGAACCGGCTTACAAACACATCAAACACCTCTTCCGGCGTAAGCTCTTTATGCAGCGTATCCGAGACCTCCTTGGCAGCATAACCCATGGCCTCGCGCATCCTCACCGGCAGCCGCAGTCCGTAGTGCTGCTCCAGGACAAACTCTACCCCGCCCTTGCCGGACTGGCTGTTGATCCTGATCACATTCGTATCATAGCTGCGCCCGATATCCGCAGGGTCAATGGGCAGGTACGGAACCTCCCATATACCGCTGCCGCTCTCTTCCATGTGTTTGATGCATTTCGCTATGGCGTCCTGATGGGAACCCGAAAACGCCGCAAACACAAGGGCTCCTGTATACGGCCTCCTCTCCTCCACCTTCATTCCGGTGCATTTCTCATAGGTTTCACAGATATGGTCCAGTTTTTCAAGATCCAGTCCGCAGTCCACGCCATGCGAGTACAGATTCATTGCCAGTGTGATGATGTCGACATTTCCGGTCCGCTCGCCGTTTCCAAACAGCGTTCCCTCAATTCTCTGTGCCCCGGCAAGAACGCCGAGTTCAGCGTCCGCCACGCCTGTGCCCCTGTCATTGTGAGGATGAAGCGACAGAACCACATGTTCACGGTATTTCAGGTGTCTGCTCATGTATTCGATCTGTGACGCGTATACATGCGGCATGGAGAGCTGCACAGTGCTCGGAAGGTTGATGATGACCCGATTGTCCGCGGAGGGTCTCCACACATCAAGAACAGCGTTGCATACCTCGAGCGCGTACTCCGGTTCCGTAGCCGTAAAGCTCTCCGGGCTGTACTCATAGCGGATATTTCCGTCCTCCTCCTGCCGGAGTCTTTCAATAAGCTCAGCGCCGGAAACAGCGATCTGAAGAATCTCCTCCTTTGATTTACCGAACACATAGTCTCTCTGCATCGGCGATGTTGAATTATACAGGTGTACGATCGCTTTCCGGGCGCCTCGCACCGCGTCAAATGTTTTCCGTATGATATGTTCGCGCGCCTGAGTCAGCACCTGGATCGTGACATCCTCAGGAATCATGTCTTTTTCGATCAGTGTGCGTATAAACCTGTATTCTGTATCCGACGCTGCAGGGAAGCCCACCTCGATCTCCTTAAACCCGATATCGACCAGAAGGCGGAAGAATTTCAGCTTTTCCTCCAGCGACATGGGAACCACAAGAGCCTGGTTGCCGTCTCTGAGATCAACGCTGCACCAGAGAGGAGCTGTATCAATGCAGTCTTTTCCGGTCCACGCTCTGCAGTCTTCCGGCGGCAGATAGTACTGCCTTCTGTATTTTCTGTAGTCCATCATCTGTTTATGCCCTCCTCAGGATGCCGATGTAAGATGATCATCATGGTATTCAAGTCTGCAGCTGACATCCTTATCTCCTCTGATCAGCTTCTGAAGAAACACTCTGTCCCCATCCCAGAGAGGCAGGTCCGGGATCTTCTCAAATGGAATCCACGCAAGCTCTCCTTCATCGCACACGGCGCGCAGATCTCCCGAAAACGCAGTGCCCTCATACAGCATCATGTATTCATTTTCCCACACATCATTGACAAAAGTAATGATCCCCCTGAAAGAATACGCAAGAAGGGTCAGTCCCGTTTCCTCATGCACCTCTCTTAAAACGCACTGCTCCGGAGATTCCCCTTCTTCGATCTTTCCGCCGATGCCGATCCATTTTCCTTCATTTTCATCGTTTTCTTTCTTATTTCTGTACAGCATCAGGTACGAATCATCTTTCCGGATGTAACAGAGGGTCGTCATCTTATATGTCTTCCTGCATTTTTCGAGGGCCGCGCGTACTTCCACCTGCCTGCGCCCCGTTTTCTCCAGCGGAAGCGCATGAAGTTCATAGACACCTTCCGGCAGATCTGTCAGTTTCAGTCCCGTGAGAACCGTGATCTTCCCTGAAGTATTCCCTCCCGCGCCCCAGGCGGCAGCAGCTGTTTTACCGGCATGATCCGCCGCAGAAGCCTTTCTTTCTGTTCCAAGCAGATGTACGCCAAGATCTTCAAATGCGGACATTGCCGCAGGGGTCAGCATGACATCTCCTTTTACAAGAATGCGTCTCCTGTTCTTATGGTCCATTCCCTCAAGCAGGTCCGCTGCAGCTGCGCCTGTTATGAGGCCCCGCGCCGTAATGACCGAAGCCCTGCCGCACAGCAGCGAAAGCCTGTCCTCATCTGCCCCGTCCGGAAAGAAAGCCAGGGATGTGTTTTCACCGGAGATATCCGTCACTCTGTTTGTCATCTGTCCGCGCCTCCTGCTGATGGTTACAGGCATCTGTGCCTGGCTGCCCGCATCCCGGGCCGCACGAATTCATGATAACATGAATTTCTGATTTCGTCATTTTTTTGCCGGGAAAAAATGCCAGTCCCTGCCAGAGGATCTTTCATTACACCGGAAAACTCTTGCACGGCTCCTGCATTCATTTTATAATCAAACGCAGGCCAAAGGCCCTCCAGCGGACTGCGGCCGACATTAAACACCACAGAGACCGGGAGTTTTATATGACAAGACAGGTTGACTTCAATAATGACAGAATCCTGAGTAATATTTTCGCAACGGCGATTCCCATGCTGGTGGCCCAGCTGGTCCATCTTCTCTACAATATTGTAGACAGGATCTACATCGGCAGGATACCCGGCGAGGGGACGGCGGCACTGGGCGGAATCGGCCTGTGTTTTCCCGTGATCCTCATGATCACTGCGTTTACAAATCTGTTCGGCCTCGGCGGAGCGCCGCTGTGTTCGATTGCCCGCGGAGAAGGAAACCGGAAAAAAGCATCCGACATCATGAACTGTTCTTTCTTCATGCTCGTCGCCGCTTCTCTGATCATTTTCATCCTGTGCGAACTCTTCGCAAGACCCATCCTCCGCATGTTCGGAGCTTCCGCGGAAACCATGGCCTACGCTCTCCCGTACCTGCGGATCTATCTTCTCGGAACGACGGCTTCCATGCTTGCCACAGGGATGAATCCGTTCATCACGTCTCAGGGGTTCTCCTCCGTAGGCATGCTGACCGTCGTGATCGGCGCGGTTGCAAATCTGCTGCTTGACCCGCTGTTCATATTCGCGTTTCATATGAATGTAAAAGGCGCGGCGCTGGCAACGATCCTGTCGCAGCTTCTTTCTGCCCTGTTTGCTCTCCGTTTCCTGAGAGGACCGGAGGCGGAACTGCATCTGCGCCTGATACCGGTGAGGGAATTTAAGTTTCATCTGAAGACAGCCCGGGATATCATCAGCCTGGGAACAGCATCCTTTATCATGCAGTTTACCAACAGCCTTGTGCAGGTCGCCTGCAACAGCGTTCTCTCCCGCTTCGGAGGCGATCTCTTCATCTCGATCATGACGATCATCTCCTCCGTACGGCAGATCCTGGACACCCCCATCTTCGCGCTGACAGACGGCACCTCGCCGATCATCGGGTATAACTACGGCGCGCGGAAGGTTCCGAATGTAAAAAAGGCGATCGTCATCATGACCCTTATCTCTTTTGCCTATACACTCATCATCTGGATACTCATACTTGTGCGGCCGCGGATGTTCATATCCATATTCACTTCCGACCCGGTACTTATGGAGGCAGCTGTCCCCTGCATGCATCTGTATTTCTTCACATTTGCTTTTCAGACGCTGCAGATCAGCGGACAGTCCGTGTTCAAGTCACTGAACAAGAAAAAGCACGCTGTCTTCTTCTCTCTGTTCCGCAAAGTGATCATGGTCGTACCGCTCACATACCTGCTTCCCTATGCATTCGGCATGGGAACCAACGGCGTTTTTATTGCTGAACCCATCTCAAACGTCATAGGCGGCGTCCTATGTTTTACGACCATGCTCCTGACAGTCATCCCGGAGCTTAATGCCATGGAAAAAGCAAAAACATCCTGACGGACATTGTTTCGGATGGCCGCAGATAAAAGAACCGCTGTGCCAGATGGCACGGCGGTTCTTTTGGCAGAAGGAGGAAAATCTTCTCAGTATTTCTGGAAATCTATTTCGACAGGTTTTCTTCCGGTCAGTTCTATGCTTCTCTTATCCGGCTGGCTGCAGCCGACATACAGTCTGTAATCTTCGCCTCCGCTGATCCTCTCCCCGTCGTCATTGACCACTGTATACGTCAGTCTGTCAAGGCTGATAAACACTTCCTTCTTTTCCCTTGGTCCGAAGTGGCTTCGCTTAAAGCCGCAGAGCCTCGGATTGCCAGCGGCAAATTCGGATCCGTATGCCTTTACATAGACCTGAATAACATCATCTGTTTCAACATCACTTTCATTGACGCAGTAGGCGCGGACATTTCTTCCGTCCTCATCCACATCCGCGTCCATAACACGCACATTTCCGTAAGTCAGTCCAAAGCCAAAGGGATAGAGCGGTGTTCCTTCAAAATATCTGTAGGTCCTGCCCTTCATGGAATAATCCTCAAAATCCGGCAGCGGATCATCATTATGATGGAACGTCACATCCAGCTTGCCGGAAGGTGAGAATTCTCCGAAAAGCATCTCCGCGATCACTTTTCCTCCCCTTGCGCCCGGATACCAGGCCTGTATGACCGCGTCAAAATGTTCGTCCGCAAATGAAAGATCCAGCGCGCTTCCGGAAAGAACGCAGAGGATAACAGGCTTTCCCGTCTCCGCCAGAGTTTCCATCAGCGCCCGCTGCGGGGCCGGAAGCAGGAGGTCCAGCTTATCCCCGGAGGCATAACTGTTTCCCGTGTCACCCTCCTCTCCCTCGAGGGTTTCATTCAGTCCGAGGACAAGAATGACAACATCGCTGTTCTCCGCAACGATCGAAGCCTCTGAGAGCCGGTCATTCTCTGATGCAAGCTTTTCTATGCGGTCCTCGCTGATATCGCAGCCGTCCGAATACAGGACGCGCACATCATCTCCGCAGTACCGGATGATCCCGTCCGTGACAGTGATATACTCCGCTGCGGTCCCGTGATAGTTGCCCACAAGCGCGGCGCGGCTGTTCGCGTTCGGTCCGATCACGCCGATCGTCCCGACATCTTTCTTCCTAAGAGGCAGTATGCCGTTATTTTTCAGAAGGACCATGCCCTCTGCGGCGACCTTTTCAGCCAGATGCAGATGCTCCGGGCATTCAACAACAGAATACGGAATATCATCATACTCTGTCTCATCAAACAGCCCCAGCAGAAACCTCGTTGTAAACAGTCTCTCGCAGGCCTGCGTGATCGTTTCCTCCGTGACTAGCCCCTGGTGCCACGCTTCAACGAGAGACGAAAATGTGTCGCCGCAATTGAGGTCGCAGCCGGTATTGATGGCCAGCGCCGCCGACTCCTCCGGTGTCTTTGTCACATGATGATTCTCGTGGAAATCGCGGATCGCCCAGCAGTCAGATACGAAGTGTCCTTCGAATCCCCATTTTCCCCTGAGCAGATCCACCATCAGAGGTTTATTGGCGCAGGCCGGCTCACCGTTGACCCGGTTGTAAGCGCCCATGACCGCCTCTACACCTGCCTCCGTTACAAGCGCTTCAAAAGCCGGAAGATATGTCTCCGTCATATCCTTAGGCGTTGCTTTTGCGTCAAATGAATGCCGGATCGCTTCCGGTCCGGAATGGACAGCAAAATGTTTTGCGCACGCAGCCGCTTTCATATACTCCCCGTCACCCTGAAGCCCGCGGACAAAGGCTTTTCCCAGAGTACTGCTTAAGTACGGATCCTCCCCATAGGTCTCCTGTCCTCTTCCCCAGCGAGGATCTCTGAAAATATTGACATTCGGCGACCAGAAGGTCAGTCCTTTATAGATATCCCTGTCACCGAGGGCGCTGTAAGCATTATATTTGGCACGTCCTTCCTCCGCGATCACTTCCGCGGTTTTCTCCAGAAGCTCTTCATCGAACGACGCTGCCATACCGATCGCCTGAGGAAAGCTTGTTGCCTGCCCCGCCCGGGCTACTCCGTGCAGAGCTTCTCCCCACCAGTTATAAGCGGGTATTCCGAGCCGTTCGATCGGCGGCGCATTGTAAAGCAGCTGCGACATCTTTTCTTCCGCAGTCATGCGCGCGACCAGTTCTCTCGCTCTCTCCCGCGCTTCTTCTCTGTTCATAGATTCCCCCCAGCATATTCTGCAGGTCAGCCTTTAACCGCTCCTGTTGTAAGACCATCAACGATCTGGTTACTGAACGCGCAGTACACGATGATCGTCGGAATGATCGCTATAATGATCGCCGCAAACATCTGCGCGTAATTTGTCTGATAAGGTCCGACAAATTTGGAAAGCGCTACCGGCAGTGTTTTCTTCGTGTCATCCGAAATGAATACCATGGCCATCAGCAGTTCATTCCAGTTTGCGACAAATGTCATCAGTCCTGTGACGAACATACCTGTGCGCGAAAGCGGAAGCGCTATGCTGAAAAAGATCCTGTAAATGCTGCATCCGTCGATACATGCTGATTCAAACAGTTCTTTCGGTATGCTTTTGAAGAAGCCGGCCATTATAAAGATCGTGGTCGGAAGACCAAACGTCAGGTACGGCAATATCAGTCCGAGCAGATTGTCCGTCAGTCCTACCTTCGCAAACCTTGTAAACAGAGGGATCAGTACGCAGTGGACCGGAATCATCATGCCGACCAGGATATATGTCATGGCAGCATTTGCAAGTTTCCAGCGAAGGCAGCCGACCGCAAACGCGCACATGCATCCGATCAGAAGCGTAAGCAGAAGTGTGACTACGCAGACAATGAGCGAATTAAGCATGGCTTTACCGAGTTTACCGGCCGTCCATGCATAGGAATAATTGCCGAACTGAAGCTCTTCCGGCCAGCCGAACGGCGATTTGATCAGTTCTTTTCGTGTTTTCAGTGATGATATTCCTACCCAGCCGATCGGGGCAATGTAAAGGACTGTCATAAACGCGAAAAAGAGATAGATCACTATGGAGGATATTTTGACTTTCTTTTTCTTCTTACTGTTCATCATCGCTCCCCCTCTCATCTTTCTGTATATGAGTCCGTCCTGAACAGCCTGTTGATGATTGCTGTCGATATCAGGCACAGAATGATGAGCACAACACCGATTGCACTCGCATAGCCGTATTTACTGAATTTAAAGCCCTGCCTGTACAGATGTGTGGCAAGGACATCAAGCTCATGATTCAGAGCATTCTCGTCTGTCATATTGAAGATCAGATCGAAGAACTTCAGCGATCCGATCGCGTTCAGGCTCATTGCCGTACCGACCATGGGCCGGATCAGCGGAAGAGTAATATACCGGAATGACTGCACCTTATTGCATCCGTCGATGTAGGATGCTTCATACAGGGATTTATCGATTCCCGAGATCTGCGCCATGTAGAGCATCATAGACTGTCCGACGTACTGCCAAAGAGCCACAAAACTGATCACCCACATGGGAAGAATAATAAAACCTTTGATATCCGACATCCACAGAGGACCTCTGATGCCGAACTGCTTGAGCATGTTGTTGATGCCAAGCTTCTCACTGAAGATGAACATCCACAGAAGACCGAGGGCTGCAGATGAAAGAACACAGGGAAGATAGATGACGTTCTTAAAGAAGTTGCGTCCTTTTTTTATATTTGTCAGAAGGCCTGCCAGGAAAAGACCCATGATCAGCTGCGATACGCAGGAAAAGACAAGGAAGAAAAGTGAATTCTTCAGAGCTGTAAGCATGATCGGATCTTTCAGCATGTCCATATAGTTCTTCAGTCCCACAAACGTATAACCGCGGGTCTCGATCGCATACGTGCAGAAAGAATAATACACAGAAATGCAGATCGGAATGAACAGAACAGCCGTAAACAGGATCAGGGCTGGGCCGGCAAACAATATGATCGCCGTCTTATTTTTTAATAACTTATCCATAACCAACCTCTTATGAGAGAAAAGTCATACTGTGCTGAAATGGTTATTCCGGGAACCGGAAACCGCGTAAAATGGCGGGATCGCCAGCAGCTGACAACCCCGCCTCCGCATCATAACGATCAGATCATCTCACGTTTTCTGCATACCAGTCTTCAATGTTCTGGAATGCTTCTTCCGGAGTAACTTTTCCGAGATACATGGCAACCATCTGGTCATCGAAGAATGCGCCTGCTTCTGTTGTTGCAAGAGACTCATTATAGAAACCGAATGTTGCGCTTGCTTTTTCAAAGATATCCATTACATAGGACAGCTCAGCCGGAGCAGCATCGATATCATACTCGACCTTTGTGACCGGGATCTTTCCGCCGACTTCTGCGGTGTACTTCTGAGCAGTGTCATCTGTGAAATACTTCATAAGAGCGATCGCTGCTTCCGGATGCTCTGTTGTGGAGCTCATAGCCAGAGAGTCAGATTTCGCAATGATTCTGTTCGGGTCATTTCCGCCTTCGATTGCCGGGAACTGGAATACGCCGCAGATATCCTCGAAATCGGGGTTAGCGCCGTTTATCTGTCCGATTGCCCAGGAACCCTGGATCAGGATCGCCGCTTCTTCATCATAGAGGCCTGCTGTAGCAACATCGTTGGAGTCGCTGGCCGCTGTCGGCTGGAAGTACTGTGACAGCTCAACAAGCTTTTCGCCTGCCGCAACAGTCTTCTCATTGTTCCAGCTCTCTTCACCGGTAGCGAGCTTCTCAAGGTCTACGCCTTCTCTGTCGCACAGATAACCGGCGAGCATTGACAGGCACCATGCGGTACCGGCGCTGATGGTGATCGGTGTATATCCTGCATCCTGCAGCTTCTGGCAGGCATCGAGGAGTTCTTCATAAGTTGTCGGGACCTCGGCGCCGGCATCTTCAAACATTTCTGTGTTGTAGAATACGCAGGCAGCTGCGATGTTAAGCGGAACCGCATAGATCTTTCCATCATAGGTCTGCTGAGCAAATACAGCGTCGCTTGAGAAAGTATCTTTCCATCCGTCTGCCAGGTAATCCGTAAGATCAGCAGCTACGCCAGGTTCCACATATGTTGTGAGGTTCGGGCCCGGGCTGACAATAAATACATCCGGCGTCTGTCCCGCGTCAACTTTCGCATTCAGAGCCGTGTAATACTCTTCCAGGTTCGTTGTGATCGGAGTTACATGATATACGCCTTCATAATCTGCGTTGAAGCGCTCGATCGTCTCTTTGTATCCGAGAGAGATCAGGTCTTCTGTTGCATCCAGGTCATCCCAGAACATCCAGGTGATCTCCTGAACTTCGTCTTCAGCAAATGCGGTCACAGGTGCGCATGCGCTCGCGATCGTTCCGGCTGCCAGGGCTGCTGCCAAAATGACTGACAATCTTTTCTTACTCATTTCATATCCTCCTTTAATTGAATGATACTTTGGTTTTCCTTGTTCAGTTGTTTATGCGTTTGGAACCGCACGTCTATGAATACACTATATCAGATGACCATGATCAAATCTTGCGAATAATTGCTTTATAAATTCTAATTATTGCTATATTCGAATATTGCTATTCGGTGTTTTGGCAGGTTTATACAATATTGTTTCATTTTTATTGTTCATTATCACTCAATACTTTTCGTATTTATCAGTTATACCTTTAATTTATCAGAAAATACACTTTTTATTTGAGAGTTTTAGTTGACATTAAAGAGCAATTATTCTATTCTGTTATGTGAAAAAAGAAGGGTATTTACACAGAAATGGATGGTTTTAGCAAATGATTGAGAATCTGAATGGCATTCATGAGACTGTCAATTATAAAGACGGAGCAAATATACGGCTTTACGAAAACGATGAATTTGAGGAATACCCGAAACACTGGCATACCTGCATCGAGATCATCATGCCCACGGCCGGACCGTACCGTATGACCATAGACGGTATTCCCTATGATCTGAAAGTAGGCGACATCATCGTGATCTGCCCGGGCGCGCTCCACCATCTCATGGCATGCCCGGGCGAACGTCTGATCTTCCAGGCCGAACTGGTTGCTCCGCTTCCGCTCAAATCGATTGAAATGTTCCTGAGCCTGATCTATCCTGCAGTCCTGATCACTCCGGAAAACTCTCCTGCCATCTACCAGGACATACACAAGCGGATGCTTGATATACACAGGGAATATAAACTTGCGCCTCCCCTGTACGAAGCTGAAATATACGCTATGGTCCTGGAAATGATCGTCCGTATCCGCCGTGATCGCTCAGACCTTCAGAGACAGATCGCCTCCAGGGATTCAAAGCAGGAGGAATACATTGTAAAATTCACAAGGATATGCGACTACATCGCGGAGCATTGCTGCGAAGACCTCACTCTGGAGGGAGTTGCCGAAATGACAGGTTTCAGCAAATTTCACTTTACGCGGCTGTTCAAACAGTTTACCAATGTTTCATTCTATAAATTCCTGAACCAGAAACGAATCGATCACGCTGCGTCCCTTCTGATCAATCCGGAAGTATCCGTTACGGAAGCAGCTCTTTCCGCAGGGTACAGTTCGCTTTCTTCCTTCATACGGATGTTCAAGATCATGAAAGGCTGCACGCCGACCGAATACAGGGCCATGTACAATCTGTAATATGTCCCGCAATCTGAATTTAATACCAAACGGAGGTCTTCTTATGGCATTCATTCATCTTCCGCCTGTTTTCTCTGATCACATGATTCTTCAGAGGAATAAACCAATCCGGATCAGCGGATCCTGTACGGAGTGTAAAACGCTCCGGATCGTTCTCGGCTCAGACGAAGCGGCCGTTTCTGTTAAAAACGATCATTTTTCCTGTGTCCTGCCTGCGCGAAAAGAGGAGCTTTCCCTGACAATGCGTTTTTACGCAGATGACAGCAAAGAACCTGTTCATGTCATTTCCGATATTTCCGTCGGAGACGTATGGATGGCCTGCGGACAGTCGAATATGGAATACTTCTTAAGGTACGACGCGCACTGGAATGACACGAAGCGCGAAGCAAGAAACCCCATGATCCGCATGTTCAATGTGCCCAGGATCAGTTATGAAGGACAGGAAAGGGAACTGAAGGATTCCGGTTTCTGGTTTTCCGAAGGTTCACAGGCCTGGCCGTCTTTTTCTGCCCCCGGGCACGCGTTTGCGCGGACGATCCAGCCGCGCATCCATGTTCCGGTAGGCATCATAGGATGCAACTGGGGCGGAACGCCGGCCTGCGCATGGATGAGCGAAGAATCCCTCTCGGTCCCTCCCCTCACCATTTTCAGGGAAGAATACGATCAGGCTGTTGCACAGTACGATGACAGCCCGGGACTTCTGGAAAAAGAAAGCATGGAAGCCATCGAATTCGAGAATTCGTATGCTCATGATATGGAATGGCGGGCTGTCATGTACGGGCTGACCGAGTCTGAACAGGCAGAATGGATGGCTGTCCACGCGGATGACCCGGTGCTTCCCATGGGGCCCTGGCATCATTACCGCCCGTCCGGCCTCCGGCATACCATGCTTGAGACAGTTGCGCCGTTTTCGATCTGCGGCTTTCTGTGGTATCAGGGCGAATCGGATTCGGGACACGCGGATATCTACGATATTACCATGAAGGCGCTGATCTCCGATTTCCGGAATCTGTGGCAGGACTCCTCTCTCCCGTTCCTGTATGTTCAGCTTGCTCCGTTCGGCCGCTGGCTGGATTGCACCAATGACGGATATGCCATGGTCCGCCGGCAGCAGGACAAGGTCTCCCGGGAAGTTTCCGGTGCTTACATGACTTCGATCATGGATCTTGGCAGTTGGGAAGACATTCATCCCAAATTCAAAAAGGAAGTCGGCGAGCGTCTCGCATCTCTTGCTCTCGGCCATGTTTACGGTCTACCCGTGCAGTGCGATCCGCCCGAAGCAGAAACGATTACCGCAGAGGTTGGATCCGTAACCGTATTCACGATCCGTTTCCGTAATGCCTGTGACGGTCTTTTCGGAGATGTGTCAGATCTGTCCGCCTTCCGGATCCGCTTCGGAGAAGAAACAATGGATCTTTCAGGCTGTTCCTCCGGCGCGGAAGGAAACGGATCTGCCCTTTCCGTCAGGTACGATACCCTGATCCTCCGTCTGGACAGCGCGCTTATCTCAGCCGCTATGGAAAGGAACCATACGCGCAGTGCAGAGATCTCCTATGCCGATCTGGATTACTGCGAAGTACGGATATGGAATTCTGAAGGGCTTCCTGTCAAACCGTTCCGGCTCACAGTCCGGATTCCTGAACAAAAAGCCTGATAAAGCGTAAAGAATCGCAAATCCCCCGGCATCACGAAAGGATGCCGGGGGATTTTATGTGCCGGGCCTTTACCGCCCGTTTTCTTACAGATCAGAAATTACAGCTGCGGACCTGCTGCAACGAGAGCCTTGCCTGCTTCATTTCCGGTGTACTTGACAAAGTTCTTCTGGAATCTGGAAGCCAGATCCTTAGCCTTTGTCTCCCACTCGGAAGCGTTTGCATATGTGTCGCGCGGATCAAGAATACCTGAGTCAACGCCCGGAAGCTCTGTCGGAACCTCGAAATCGAAGAACGGGATCTTCTTGGTCGGAGCCTTGAGAACGTCTCCGTTCAGGATAGCATCGATGATTCCGCGGGTATCCTTGATGGAGATTCTCTTGCCGGTGCCGTTCCATCCTGTGTTAACAAGATAAGCCTTCGCACCGCTCTTTTCCATTCTCTTAACCAGCTCTTCCGCGTACTTGGTCGGATGCAGCTCAAGGAAAGCCTGGCCGAAGCATGCAGAGAAGGTCGGAGTCGGCTCAGTGATGCCGCGCTCTGTACCTGCAACCTTTGCGGTGAATCCGGAAAGGAAATAATATTCAGCCTGCTCAGGAGTGAGCAC
>CADCOP010000054.1 GCA_902803065.1 uncultured Lachnospiraceae bacterium
CTGTTCATCAGGTTCATATATCCGTCCAGCATCAGATAGTCCGTGACCCCCATGGAGCCGGGTATGGGCACGCAGTTGGCACCGAGCGACACAAAGCACTGAGTCGTAAATAATTTCCAGAGTACGGCCGGGCTCCCGCTCCCGCCTTTCGCCAGATGCGCGCACAGCGTCACGCCGAACTGCGATACCCTCTGCAGCAGGTTAAACACATAAGCGGAGAGCATCATCCGGTAGCCGCCCGACATCATTTTCACAGCACCGCTGAATTCCCCTGCCGCCTTCTGCAGCCTTGCGTACCATTTTTCCGGATGGCGCATAAGATGCCTGCGCGTCAGAAATGAGATCACCTTTTCCGCCGCTGCGAACAGTATCCGCTGCTTACACAGCAGCAGAAAGAACAGGACTCCCATGAAGGCAAGCACCAGGAAGCCGGCAATGATCAGAAAACGGTTGACCGGCTGAAAATGAAGAAAGATGGCCGGTTCACTGATCACGCACACGGTTCCGATAGTCAGAATGGCCGAGTTGTACATGACCATGTTGAGCAGAAGCGCCGCCGTAGCTGCCGCTGCGGGGACTCCGCCCTGGATCATGAAAAAGGCGCTGGCGGGCTGGCCGCCCGTGGCAGAGGGGGTGATGGCGGAAAAGTACGTATCACCCGCGGCGATCAGGAAGCCGTGCCTGTGGGACCTCGGATAGCCGATCCTTCTGAGGATCGAGAGAACTGCCTCCCCCTCAAAAAAGACGATTCCGAGCATGCACAGAATCGCCGCGGCGACCCATCCGATCTTCAGTCCCCGCAGGCCCTCCAGAAACTGCGAGGGACTCATGCCGCTCATCCGGATAACAAGATATACAGAAAGGACTGCCAGCACCAGAGTGATCACAGTCCACATGGTTTTTTTACCGATCTGAATGTTCATATAAACATGCGTCCGTTCTTCCGTTTAATACGATCCCCCGCCGGAGCCCCGAGCTCCCCGGAAGGAGCCTGCCATCCGCCGGAGCAGGATCTTTTCTATTATACACCCTGCACCGGTATTGGAAAAGGGAGACGGAGGATCCTTTAACTTTTCCTTCTCAGACCCTTGCATTTTCAATTTCAAAGGAGTATTTTATCCCGTGGACATCTAATAATATAGTAACGTAAGATATCTCATTCCGGGATATCAAAGACAGCAACGTAAGGTATCTCATACGGAGATATCAAAGGAGACACAATGACTGAATTAATGGCAACCGCAATTGCCCTCTTTGCAGGGCTCATGATGACTCGTTTCTTCAAAATTCTCAAGCTTCAGCTTCCTGATGTTACCGCATTTCTGATCGCGGGACTTCTGGTCGGCCCCTACTGTCTCGGCAGGATCGGCTTTGAAGGCCTCGGCTTTACTTCCATGGCGGAAGTGGATGCTCTTGGTGCCGTAACCAACACTGCACTTGGCTTTATCGCTTTTGCGATCGGTAATGAATTCCGCCTTTCCCAGCTGAAACACACGGGAAAACAGGCTGTGATCATTGGTATCTTTCAGGCTCTGACAGCTGCGGTTCTGGTTGATGCTGTTCTGATCGCCCTTCATTTTGTTTTAGGACCAGAGGTTCTTCCGCTTTCCGCAGCTATTACGCTTGGCGCCATCGCATCAGCGACAGCTCCTGCCGCTACTCTGATGGTCGTCCGTCAGTACAAGGCAAAAGGTACTGTGACAGATCTGCTTCTTCCGATCGTCGCGCTGGATGATGCGGTCGGCCTGATCGTTTTCGCGGTCTCGTTCGGTATTGCGCAGGCCCTGGAGGGCGGCGCTCTGAATGTTTATTCTGTTCTCATTGATCCGCTGGTCGAGATCGTCTGCTCCCTGATCCTCGGAGCTGTTATGGGCGCTCTGCTAACATCCATTGAGAAACTGTTTTATTCAAACTCCAACCGTCTGTCCATGACGATCGCCTTTGTCATCCTGACGATCGCGCTCTCCTCTATTTCCTTCAACATCGGACAGGTGAAAGTCTCATTTTCCGCGCTGCTCGTCTGCATGATGCTCGGAACGATTTTCTGCAACCTGAGCGAATTTTCCGTGGATATCATGGGACGTGCTGAAAAATGGACATCTCCTCTGTACGCTGCCTTCTTTGTCATCAGCGGTGCAGGTCTTGAGCTGAGCGTGTTCCGCTATCCTGCCATCATCGCGATCGGCATTGTTTACATCCTGTTCCGCTGCCTCGGCAAATATGTGGGAGCATCTGTTACCTCTAAAGCTGTCGGCTGCAGCGATACTGTCGTCAAATACCTGGGAATCACGCTTTTCCCGCAGGCCGGCGTGGCGCTGGGCATGGTTGTGACCGCCCAGACCCTCGGAGATACCGAAGGCGCCCTGGTCCGGAACATCATCCTCTTCTCTGTTCTGGTCTATGAGCTGGTTGGTCCTATGCTGACCAAGATGGCTCTGACAGCCGCCGGCGAGATCGCACAGAAGCCGACCGACGCGGCGCACCGCGCAAGATTCGAAAGAAAACAGA
>CADCOP010000055.1 GCA_902803065.1 uncultured Lachnospiraceae bacterium
ACTGCTTGCCACCAGTTGCAATAATAGCGTACATATGGTACCTCCTAAACATTACTCGCCAGATTCGGCGGCCCTGCGGCTCTTTACTAACCTCTCTGTGCGGCATACTTAATTATATTAGTATGTTTCCGAACAATTGTCAATTCATATTTTCAAGGAATTTCAGTGTTTCCCGGGTGTATGGCACACATAGGTTCACAGGGGAGTGTGTTGCAAATCCGCCTGTTATCCGTTAAAATAGATGTGCTGCGTTTATAACATATTCCGGAGGTTTATTCTACCATGATACTCTCCTGTCACGCGATCTGCAAATCTTTCGGCACGGAAGATGTCCTGCGGGATGTCTCTTTCGGTATCGAAGAGCATGAAAAAACAGCCATCGTCGGCATCAACGGCGCAGGCAAAACGACTCTCCTTCGAATCATCGTTGGCGAATCGTCTGCCGACTCCGGTGATGTCACTGTCATGCGCGGAAAAACCATCGGATATCTGAAACAGCAGGATATGCTCGGCTCCGGAAGGACGATCTATGATGAAACGATCGAGGCACGCAGGGATCTTCTGGATATGGAAGCAGATCTCCGCTCCCTGGAAGAGCAGATGAATTCCCTGTCCGGGGAAGAGCTCGATACCCTTATGGACCGGTATCACCAGCTTCAGACAAAGTTTGAACGCGAAAACGGGTACGCTCTGCGAAGCGAAGTCTCCGGCGTCCTTAAGGGACTCGGATTCACCGAGGATGAATTTTCAAAACAGACGGACACACTCTCCGGCGGTCAGAGGACTCGGGTCGCTCTCGGAAAGCTTCTTCTCTCCTCCCCGGATATCATCCTCCTGGATGAGCCAACCAACCATCTGGACATCCAGTCCATCGCATGGCTGGAAAACTATCTCAGAAATTATGGCGGAGCTGTCGTTATCGTATCCCATGACCGGTATTTTCTGGATAAGATCGTCTCCAAAGTCGTTGAGCTGGATCTTGGCCGCGCCGTGACCTTCCAGGGAAATTATACCGCTTACGCTGAAAAGAAGCAGCAGCTTCGCGATAATGCACTCAAGGCCTGGATGAAACAGCAGCAGGAGATCCGGCATCAGGAGGCCGTTATTGAAAAACTGCGTTCCTTCAACAGGGAAAAATCCATCAAACGCGCCGAGAGCCGTGAAAAGATGCTCGAAAAAATGGACGTGCTTGAAAAGCCGGTGGATGAAAATACAGAGATGAAGCTTCTTCTGGAACCGGACATTACCAGCGGCAATGAGGTCCTGAACATACGGGGTCTGTCCAAAGCCTTTGGCCAGGAAGTCCTCTTCTCGGGAATCGACCTTCAGATCCGCCGCGGTGAGCGCGCTGCTCTGATCGGCGACAACGGGACCGGTAAAACGACGATTCTGAAGATCATCAACGGCATGATGGATGCAGATGAAGGCACCATAACGCTAGGAACAAATGTACATATAGGTTATTACGATCAGGAACATCAGGTACTGCATCCGGAAAAAACGCTCTTCGAGGAGATCTCCGACGCGTATCCGGATCTGACCAATACCCGTATCCGTAATGTGCTGGCTGCATTCCTGTTCACCGGTGATGATGTTTATAAGCGCATTAAAGAAATCAGCGGCGGCGAGCGCGGCCGCGTTTCTCTGGCAAAACTGATGCTCTCAAGCGCCAATTTCCTCATTCTCGATGAGCCGACCAACCATCTGGATATCGTCTCTAAAGAGATCCTGGAAAACGCTCTCAGAAGCTACACAGGCACGATCCTGTATGTTTCCCATGACCGCTATTTTATCAACCGGACGGCAACGCGCGTGCTCCATCTGGACGGACAGGTCCTCACAAATTATCTGGGTAACTATGATTATTTCATAGAGAAACGGGACGAGGCAGCTGCGGCCGGAAATGCTCCTGTTTCTGCCGCGAAGGGCCAGGCTGGCGCGCGAACCGGTCAGGGATCATCGGAGGATACATCCCGCACGGACTGGGAAAAGCAGAAGGAAGAACAGGCAAAGCTGCGGAAACGAAAAAACGACCTGAAACGCACAGAGGATGAGATCAGCGCTCTTGAGGAAGAAGACGCCCGCATCGATGAGCAGCTGACAAAGGAAGAAGTTTTTTCGGATATTCAGAAGTGCATGGAACTGACAAACAGAAAAGGCGAGATCGCCTCCCGCCTTGAAACATTATATGAGCTCTGGGAAGAACTTGCACAGTGAGTTCCCTCCCGGAACTCTTTTTTAATTCAATCAGCAGTTTCGCATCACCCATGCAAAGGCTTTTGCCGTCCGAAGGTCCGCGTCCTTAAAGTGATTTCCTTTGTTCCACTCCAGAACGCACGGGACACCCTGCCCGGAAAGGAGTTCATGCGCTTTCCGTATCCGCTCTCCCACGGCAGACATGACCGGATTTCTGGTCTTCTCTTCACGGTCACCCAGGCTGAGATAAACAGCACCAGTCTGAATGGGATGACTGTTCATGTAATCGTCAAACTCTGGGAACCAGATGGAAGGAGATGCAGCCGCGATGCCGTCAAAACGATCCGTCTGATATCCTGCCCACAGCGCAAAGAGCCCTGCAAGGGAATATCCGCCCAGGAATACTCGCCTGTCCGGCTCTGTCTCTGTCGGAGATTCCACGACGACTTCGCGCAGAAGCCAGGCAAGCGTTTCCGCAGCTCCATCACCGAAATTATCGCTGCCGAATACCGCCGGCGCCGGCCACGGTGAAAGATCATGGTTCCAGCTTTTAACCCTGACTGTCTTCAGACAGAAATCGTCCCCTCCTGTAAGTTCACGGATGTATGATACTTCCTTCTCAATCAGTTCCAGGTCATGATCATCCACCATCTGGACAAGCAGCTTTTTTGATCCTGGATTTTCGAATGTTTTAACTTCAAATGCCATTATTCCTGTCCCTTTTTCAGATCGCCCTTCAGATACCACATCTCTCCCTCCGGAGACCTCCGGCATCGATCACCTTCATGCGTATTCTCCTGCTCATTTTATTTGCCGTCCGGGAAGCTTGTAAAAGCACCTTTCTCCAGTTCCGGATATCCGTACTTTTCCCTCGCATCTGCGAAAGCTTTGATCATGAAACTCATATTTCCCGCAAGATTTCGCATGGTCTGCAGGCCTTCCAGATCTTTTTTTACATCCTCAGCCGTAAAGCCGTGGACCTGGTTCCAGTAGGTTGAGGAAGCCACCGGCATGCTGCTGATCGTGAAATACTTGTTCAGTACGTCAAAACTGGCCGTATTTCCTCCTCTGCGGCAGCTGACGACAGCAGCGCCGACCTTCATGTGCTTGGAGAAATGCGTACTGTAAAACAGCCGGTCAAGGAAAGACAAAAGGTTTCCGTTCGGAGACCCGTAATATACAGGGCTTCCCACCACCAGTCCGTCTGCTGCTTCGAACTTCGGCGCGACTTCATTTACAAGATCATCAAACACGCATTTGCCTGTTCTTTCACAGCTGCCGCAGCTTATGCATCCGCGCACCGGTTTCGTACCCACCTGAATGAGTTCGGTTTCAATGCCTTCCGTTTCGAATACTCTGATCATTTCCTCCAGAGCCGTTGCCGTACATCCGTGCTGGTGAGCGCTTCCGTTCAGAAGAAGTACTTTACTCATGAGTTACCTCGCTTTCTTATTGTCTGGTTTTATTCACAGGTCAATGAATATCACATAAAAACCGGCTTACACCGACATCTATCGATATTGACGTACTGAACAAGTATTTCACGATCATTTGTTAAGCAATTGTTTCGCAAAGGCTTCCATAATGCGGGCCGTGATCCCCCAGATCACATGCCCCTCATATTCGTAAAAGCGTATCCTGCTTTTATGTTTCCGCCAGACATAACCGCAGCCCCCATGGATCTTGTCAAAAGGGAAATCCTCTGTAAGATCCGGGTGCCACTCTACCTCATGAATCTCCGGCTCTGTACTCAGAAAGAAACCGAGAGGGATACGCAGAATACTTTCAACTTCATCTTTTCCATATGTATCAATATATCCGCTTACACGGCAGAGGAAGCTGTGAATCTCCAGCGAACCGGTAACAAAGATGCTGGAAGGAGCAATCATTTGAACCTGCGAACCGTCCACGAGCAGCTCTTCTGTCAGTTCCCGGACGGCTGCCTGTTCCGGCGTCTCGTCATTTTCCACCTTACCGCCGGGGAGACAGATATCACCAGGCTGATGAGCGATCTTTTCAGAGCGCACCTCCAGAATGACCTCATCATCGTCGGTCAGTGCAATAGCTACAGCACTCCGCATCAAGTCCCCTTCACTAATGATTTCCGGGGAACTGTTATTTAAATAGCTGAAATCTGTAAGTCCGGTATCGATCATAACAGCTTCGCCGTCCACTCTTCTTCCTTAAAACCTGTCAGGACAAACCCATCTCCTATGACCAGAGGCCGCTTGACCAGCATTCCATCCGTCGCCAGCAACGCAAGCTGCTCATCCTCGCTCATCTCCGGCAGTTTCTTTGAAAGTCCCATCTCGCGGTAGGGTATGCCGCTTGTATTAAAGAAGCGCTTCAGGGGCAGACCGCTGGAAGCATAATACTGTCTCAGCGCAGCCTCATCCGGATGTTCCGTTTTAATATCAAGCAGTGTGTATTCAATACTGTGATCATCCAGCCACTTCAGAGCCTTTTTACAGGTGGTACATCTGCTGTAGCAATATACAGTAATCATTTTCCTATCCTCCTGCTTTCACTGAAATTCTCAAAAATTATTTACAGGAAAATTATATACAATGTCATCCGGAAAATAAATACGATTTTTCGTTGTTGTCTGTAAAAGGAACAGGGCCCCCGCACTCATTTGTGCGAGAGCCCCATTGCCTTACTTATAAAGCTTATTTTGCTGCATTTTTGCGTCTGCGGATGGTTTCCTCAATTGTAAGGATTGACATCATCAGCAGCACTACATAGAGCGTTACAGGTGTATCATCTCCGGTTTTCGGTGATCCGTTTTTGCCGGAGTTGTTGTTTCCGGATCCGTTTCCTTTATCTTTGTTTTTATCATCTCCGGATCCATTCTGATTATCAGACTTCGTAAAG
>CADCOP010000056.1 GCA_902803065.1 uncultured Lachnospiraceae bacterium
ACTGAGACAGATACTGAGACAGATACTGAGACAGAAACCGAAGATGTGTCTGAAACAGAAACAGAAACGGAAGCCAGGGCGGAGACAGCAGCTGAAACGGAGGCTGTTACCGAAACTGAAACAGAACAGGCTATTGTGATCTTCGGAGAAACGGACAGGCAGACAGAGGTTGAAGCAGAGGGACGGACCGAGACAGAGACGGAGACCGAAACTGAAACGGAGACGGAGACCGAGACTGAAACTGAAACGGAGACCGAGACTGAAACGGAGACCGAAACTGAGACCGGGACCGAGATCGTGACAGAGGCACACACGGAGACCGAAACGGAAACCGGGACGGAGACCGAGGTCGTGACGGAGGCTCACACGGAGATCCAAACGAAGACCGAGACCAAAACAGAGACCGAGACCGAAACAGAAACAGAAACAGAGACTGAGACACATTCCGATACAGAAGCTATTGTAATTGAACCGGATCCGGTGGAAGAAAACGGCGCCGGGACGGATACGGCTCCTGACGCGGTGGATGGTGAAACGACCGATACGGATGGCCAGACATATCAGGGCCTGGGGATGATCATTTCACCCAGCGCGGACGGTGATACGCAGCAGGCGCCAGCGGAAACGGGGCAGGAGACGTTAGCCGGTCTGGGATCTGGATATCAGAATCACGCTGAAACTGAGAACGGACAGGATGCTTCCCTGCCAGGGAATGAGGCAGAAACCAAAACAGAGACTGAAACAGAGACGGAGAAACGAATCGAAGAGATCAGGACACTTAAGATGTTTGATGAAACAATGACTATGTATCCCGTTACGTCAGTCAATGTAAGGTCAGGCCCCGGAACGAATTATATTGTGACGGGGAACGCAGATCAGGGTGAAGCTGTTACGGTATCGGGTGAAACGACAGAGTGGTATCAGGTCAAAAGAGACGGCAAGACAGGCTATATTTTCAAATCGCTGCTTACCGAGGAGTATACACCGGTATACCTGACAATGACCGGAACATGCTACATGAGAAGCGAAGCGGATTACGGTGATAACATCATCGGAGAGTATTACGCCGGTACAACGGTAGAGTTCCTGGGAGATGCAGGCGGCTGGTATAAGGTCAGAGTGGACGGACAGACCGGCTATATGGGTTCAAGATTTTTTGAATAAGAAATAAGCTGCCGCGTTTATGCGGCAGCTTAATAAAAATCGGGAAATCTGTTCAGTAAAGAGAAGAGATCTGAGTGATCGGCCAGTAACGCACATAGGCTTTTCCAAGCATTTGGGATTTCTTTACGAATGACAGCGACCACGCATCTTCCGGCGATATTGTTTTTCCGGCTGCACTGAAATCCTTGACTGCTTCCGTGGCCCAGTATCTTGCGTCCAGTGAGTTGTTCCGGTTATCACCGAGCATGAGGTAGCATCCCTCCGGAACCTCAAAAGTATACCCGTCGTTGCGGACGATCCACTCCTCTTTGAGGTAGTCTTCCTCAAGCTTCTGACCATCGATGTAGATGGATGCGTTTTTGATCTCAACCGTTTCTCCGGGGAGACCGATCACCCGCTTGATGTAGTTTGTCTTCTTACCGAGGGCGTAGTCTACCGGGTAATAGAAAACTGCTATATCACCGCGCTTCGGGTCACTGAACATGTATGTCAGACGAAGGCCAAACAGGCGGTCGCCGGGCTGAATCGTATCCTGCATGGAGCCGGTTGGAACAGTTGCGTTCACTATGATGAAAGAGGTAATGAACCATGCCAGCACGACAGCTACAACGATGACTTCTACCCAGCTGAGGATTTCCTTCAGAACAGGGTTCATTGTGGAAGAGCTTTTATTATCTGAAGCGTTTTCTGCTTTGTTTGCAGTTTTTTTCATTGGACAGCTCCTTTCAGAAAGCATAGCATTTCAGCGTTGGCCGCGGATCGGGTAGGATCCGTCCGGCACAAGCTTATATATTATAGCATAAGCAGTGCAGAATGGCTATTGTTTTTATGCTTGTAATTCGCAATTCTGCATGGTATGATTATATAGATTTAGATTCTGAAAAGTGGGAGAAACCGGCGGTGAAAGAACCTGGAAAGACGCCGGTGATCATGTAATAGGGAGTGTAGATTGATCAGGAGGTTATTACTTATGAAAAAGAAAATGTTGTCTTTATCCGCAGTAATTGCAGCAGTCTTAGCGGTTTCCCTCAGCGGATGCGGACAGAGAACAGACGAGCCGGTGCCGGAGACTCAGAAAGCGACCGAAACGGAAGTTGTTACTGAAGCGGCAACAGAAGAGATAACGGAAGCTCAGAAGGTGACGGAAAAAGAGACTGAGACTGAAGTACAGACGGAAACAGAGCCGGCAACAGAGGCTGTCACCGAGAGAGATCTCACCTCGGATGAAGAAATGGACGAAGAGGAAGCATATCCGGCATCGATCACAATGTATGCGGCAGATGATGTCAACATCCGCAGCACGCCGGATACTGAAACCAGTGACAATGTCATCAGCAGCTTTGATCAGGGTGAAGAAGTTACCGTTATCGGAGAAACTCCCGGATGGTACGTTGTTGAAAAATCTGAATTTTCAGGATATGTTCGCAAAGACGGCCTTTCTGATACGGCAGTTGAGCCGAAGAGCCCTGAAGAGAGAGCAGAGCAGGGAGGTTCCTCATCTGGTTCGGAAACAACATCGGTTGATCTGGAATACAATGTACAGACATACGCCGAGAGCTTTACCATCCAGCTGGGAAGCGACGCTAACCTCCGTTCAGCGCCTTCATCAGACGCCGGCATTATCGGAACCATTCCGACAGATACAGTTGTGACAGCTCTCGGATCCACAGATGAGTGGTATAAAGTCGACTTTGACGGCACGATCGGCTATGTAAACAGAAATCTTATCATGTAAGAGAATGACAGGTTTATTGACTGCCGCGGTGAGGAGCTGCGGCAGTTTTCAATTCATTTTTAAGTGTGCACTTTTTTACAAAATCGTTACTTTTCGATGTAAAATCTTAAATCTGTCCCAGTAACTTGAATTCATAGATACTGAGTGATATGATAAAGATGCGGTTTTGCCGGCGGGGAGCGTTTGGTCCGGCATGCTGTATAAGTTGTAAAGTGACAATCAGGTTTTCTGTTGAGGGAGACCTGTTGTTGGCGGGAGGTAATGCAAATGAAAAAAAGAACAGAACAGCTGATGATTTCTATGGCAGCTGCGGCTGTTATTATCCTTTCTCTTGGAGGGTGCGGACAGCGTGTCGGGCCGGATCAGACTGAAAAACAGACTGAAAAGCAGACAACGGCACCTATTGTGATCACTGAAAAGCAGACTGAGAAACCGACAGAGAAGCAGACAGAAACAAAGGCACCGGAAACTGAAAAAGAGAGCGAAACACAGAAACTCATCACATCCGTTGACTATACATCAAAGGATGGCTCGGTGAAGATCACGCTTCCGGATAATACCTGGAAGGTTACGCAGGACGCGGATGAAATGCGCGTGTTCAAGTCTGATGACGATGCGATCATCAATATTGTTCATGCCAATACAGAGACTTCGATGCGGGGTCTTACAGTCATGACTTCCGAAGATGATCTTAAGGCATCGCTTACAAAGCAGTATACAACAGAAGATGCCTATGAGATCGAAAGCTTCAACGAAGGAACGTTTGACGATATCAAGACATACCGGTATGTAGTGAGGTATAACGCCGCTGCCAGAATGTGGGCATACGCGGTAACCTACGCTATCATGGCTCCGGATCAGGCCTATGTCGTAACAGGTACGGTTACGGATGATAACAAACCGCTTCTTGCTTCTGTACAGAAGTCTGTCGAGAGCTTCCGTGTTCTCGGAGATGAGGACCTGAAGACGGTGACGAGCGAGATCATCAGCGGAAAAACACAGAAGACGAGCGAAACGGTTGCTGAGAACACTGCAAGCGCGCAGGAACTCAAATCCCTGACAGATTACGGAACGACAGTTAAGCTTGTTACTTCCGATAATGTAAATGTCCGTATGGCACCGGGTACTGATTCCGACATTCTTACCTCACTGAATAATAAGACTGAGGTCAATGTGGTAGGAGAAACGGATAACTGGTTTAAGGTCGATATTCAGGGAAATACCGGCTACATACGTAAGGATTTCCTTGTATACGGGACACCTGCTACAACAGCGCAGTCGGATACTACTTCGGAAACAACGAGCCAGGCGACGAATTCAGAGCTTGCTACAGCGTCCAATTACGGATCATCTGCAACACTGTATGCTTCGTCTGATGTCAATGTTCGTTCAGCGCCGGGAACAGACAGTTCGGTTATCAACGGATTGTCGACAGGCTCTTCTGTCTCTGTAATCGGAGAAACGGATAACTGGTACATCGTTTCAATCGGAGGTTCGACAGGATATATTTCCAAGTCATATCTGTCAGTGGACCAGCCCTCTACATCTTCTCCGAGCAGTTCGGAGACAAGTAACGGAGGAGAGAATAGTGGTTCCGGATCCGGCAGCAGCTCTTCCATTCCTTCTGCTGTAAGCGGAACTGTCACAGGCGCGACTGCGGATACACTTACTATAGCCGGGGATAACGGCGTAACTTATACCGTTTATTACGGCGGAGCAGGTTCGGTATATTCGGAAGACGGACTCTATGAGGGCGTTTACGTTGAAGTCAACGTAGACACGTCCCAGTCATCCAGCGACTTGCTTTATGCATCAGGAGTTCAGGGATACTGATCAGAACAGGATATAAACTAAGACAGAATGAGGTCATTCGGGAGGGGTGAGCCGGACCGGATGACCTCATTTTTATGATGACCAGGGAGATCTATGGAATACAGACTTGATTCACACACACATACACTTGCCAGCGGACACGCATATAATACGATTCTGGAGATGGCTTCGGCTGCGGCACAGAAAGGGCTCGGGCTTCTTGCCATCACAGAGCATTCGGTTGCCATGCCCGGGACATGCGGCAGTTTTTATTTTCATAATCTGAAGATCATCCCGAGAGAGCTGTGTGGTATCACGGTCCTGTTCGGGGCGGAGCTTAACATTATGGATCATACCGGAAATACCGACATGGACGATGATATGGCTGCGCATATGGATGTAACTGTGGCAAGCCTTCATATTCCCTGTATCGATCCGGGAACTGTAGATGAGAATACCCGGGCGATCCTCGGTGCCATAGAGAATCCTCTCGTCAATATCATTGGTCATCCGGACGACGGAAGATATCCGGTGGATTTTGATACGATCGCTGCTGCGGCAAAGGAACACAGGACACTGCTTGAGCTTAATAATCATTCCCTTGAGCCGGGATGCACAAGGGAAAACGCCAGGGAAAATGACATCCGGATGCTTGAAATGTGCATGAAATACAGGACACCGGTCATTCTTAACAGCGACGCTCACTGGTGCGGGGATATCGGAAATCATTCTATGTCCATGCCGCTGATAGAAGAACTCGGATTTCCGGAAGAGCTTGTAGTAAATCGTTCCATAGAAGAGTACAAAAAATTCATCAACAGGTACAAATCGTGCTCTTTACAGTGAGACTAAAAATTATAACATTATAAGGAGATGATCATGAGTAAGGATATCAGAACACCTGGAGTGGATGATTTGTTTGATGCGGTTCTCTCTTTAAAAAGCAGGGAAGAATGCTATCGGTTTTTTGAGGATGTCTGTACAGTCAATGAACTGCTGTCGCTGTCACAGCGCTTTGAAGTAGCCAGAATGCTGACTGCAAAGCGAACCTATCTGGAGATCGCCGAGAAAACCGGAGCTTCAACAGCGACCATCAGCCGTGTCAACAGGTCATTGCTGTATGGAAATGACGGATATGCCATGGTCTTTGAGCGTGTCCCGAAGGAAGAGTAAGTACAGATAACAGGCGGATAAACATGCCGCAGCAGAAAAAGAAAAAAGCCATGAAATCCGGGTGCCGGTTTCATGGCTTTTCCTGCGTATGCTTGTCGTAGTCATCAATGAGCTGCTCGATGACGCGTCTGTTTATGTATGTATTCAGTACCAGGGATGAGATCAGTGCAAAGAACTGGAGAAATTCCCGGTTTTCACCCTGTATACCGTCGAAAGAAGCAGCTGAGCTTTCGGCAAGGCTTCGGATCTCATCGGAAAAAGAGGCGATATGTTTTTCAGCAGTGTGAAACACCTCAAGGTAAACATCTGAGATGTCCGGGCCGGCCGGATTGTGAAAACACTGGTCGGACAGGGGCTGCAGCAGTGTACGCAGGTCCTGGAGAGAAAGAGTCCCTTTATAGTAATAGATAAAGAGCATGATAAGAAGATGCTCGCGGGAATATTTCTTTTTGACCGGCGGAGGCAGAAGCTTCTGCTTAGTATAGTTGTTGATCATGGTCTTGGTCAGGATCTTTTCGCCTTCCGTGCGCGCGTTTTTCTGCAGCCGGTCATCCATAAAGGTCGTGACCTGATCCATATACAGGCCTATGTCGGGAATATCCTCCGGACGTATATAGTCAAGATCTTGAAAATCCGCAAGTATCTTTTCAATGATTTTATCAGGATTATAAGCCATTGCTGTTCAACTCCGTTTTTGATAATTATCATTATAACGGGTAGAGAATTGAGTGACAAGCCTTTTCTTGCGTTGACGAACAGAGGGAAGCCTGTTAAAATACGAATGTACGTTCGGCTCGCCGGACAGTACGGACAGAATACGATTTGCGTATGCAGGAGGCGCTCATGCGGAGGATGGAGTTCAAAATGGAACGGGAAGGCCTTGTCAAACCCGGTGATCATGTTCACGTTACGGAGGGAGTTCTGCCCTACAGCTGGTACTATACCATTGAACCGGCTGTTGCCATGTCAGCCAATTACGGCAACAGGGAAAGGCTGAAAACGTTCGATGGCACCGTTGTGGAAGTCCGTACGGATGAGAGCGGATTTACTGTTACAGTGGAATTCGATGAATGATCAGGAACACAGCTGCAGTCACCGCTGTATCGGCTGACTGATAGAATGAATAATACGGAGATAAGATATGCATATACTGGAAGGCCTGAATACACAGCAGCAGGAAGCGGTCCGTCATATTGAAGGACCGCTTTTAATTCTGGCAGGAGCCGGATCCGGAAAGACGCGGGTCCTTACAAACAGGATCGCGTACATGATCGATGAATACAATGTGAATCCATGGAACATTCTCGCAATTACATTTACGAATAAGGCAGCCGGAGAGATGCGGGAGAGAGTCGACCGTATCGTCGGCTTTGGCGCAGAGAGCATCTGGGTCTCCACGTTCCATAGTATGTGCGCGAGAATCCTGCGCAGGTACATTGATCTGATCGGGTATGATACACACTATGTTATATATGATACGGATGACCAGAAGAGCCTGATGAAGGATGTATGCAAGCGGCTGAACATCGATACAAAAGTATTCAAGGAGAGAAGCATTCTTGCAGCGATCTCTTCCGCCAAGAACGAACTGATCTCGCCGGAGCAGTACGCAGCAACTGCAGGGAAAAATATAGCATACAAGCGGATCGCGGATGCTTATGACCTGTACCAGAAAGAACTGAAGCGGAACAATGCGCTGGATTTTGATGACCTTCTCGTTCTGACGGTCCGCCTGTTTCAGCAGTGCGAAGATGTCCTGCACTATTATCAGGAACGGTTCCGCTATATCATGGTCGATGAATACCAGGATACGAACACAGCCCAGTTTGAGCTTGTGCGTCTGCTGGCCGGAAAATACAGAAACCTGTGCGTAGTCGGTGATGATGATCAGTCCATTTACCGGTTCCGCGGAGCGAACATCCGGAATATCCTCGATTTTGAGAAGACGTATCCGGACGCAAAGGTGATCCGCCTGGAACAGAATTACAGATCCACGCAGAGCATCCTTGATGTAGCGAACAGCGTGATCGCTAATAACAAAGGCCGCAAGAGAAAGACGCTCTGGACAGCAAACGGAACCGGAAACAAAGTAAGGTTCAAAAGGTTCGGCACAGCCTACGATGAAGCTGAGTTTATTGCCAGAGACATTGCGGCGGGCGTGAGAAACGGGGAATATACCTACGAGGAATGCGCAGTTCTGTACAGGACAAACGCGCAGTCCCGTCTGCTTGAGGAAAAACTGCTTCTGCATAATATTCCGTACAAGATCGTGGGAGGCATCAATTTCTATTCCCGCAAAGAGATCAAGGATATTCTTGCATATCTGAAAACAATAGATAACGCGAAGGACGACCTTTCCGTGCGAAGAATCATCAACATTCCGAAACGAGGCATCGGGGCAGCGTCGATCGCGAAAGCACAGACATATGCGCAGGTCAATAACATAACATTTTTCGAGGCGCTGGGGAAAGCCAGGGAGATACCCGGGATCGGGAGAACCGGTGCCAAAATGGAGGATTTTGTCCTGTTCATCCAGGCGCTCCGCAGCAAAGCGAAGGAGTATTCCCTGACAGAACTTGTGGATGACATTCTGGAGAAGACAGGGTATG
>CADCOP010000057.1 GCA_902803065.1 uncultured Lachnospiraceae bacterium
ACGGACAGTTCGACGCCGTTCAGCACCACATTGGAGGCGAACGCCTTCGTGATCCCGGACATCTGTAACAGTTTCGTTTCGCTCATAGTACTCTCCATCTTTCATCTGACGGACAGACATGCCGTCCGGCATCGTCAGAGTAATCAGCCTTTTTTCTGCATTTTACAGAAAGCGCGCCGGCTCATAATGAACCGGCGCCGCCATATACAGCCGTTACGGGGCGGCCATCCCCGAACCAGCCTGTTCAGTTATTATTCAGCTTCGGTTTCAACTTCGGTCTCAGCTGTCGGAAGCGCATCCCATGCGTCCAGATCAAACTCATCGATGTTGTCAGCAGTGATGCTGTAGGACGGGATTGCGGTGTTGAACTCGACCTCTCTGCCTTCCAGGATGTCAATCGCAGTGTAAACTGCCTGATAGCCCATGTAGGTCGGTCTCTGAGCGGAGCTCTGTACTTCCTTGCCGTCTTTGATGTTGTGCTTTCCGGTCGGAGCGCCGTCCTTGCCGAGGACATCAACTTTTCCGGTAAGGCCTGCATCCTCAACTGCCTGGATCGCGCCATATGCGGACGGGTCGTTGATGCAGTAAATTACGTCGATCTCAGGATGTGCCTCCAGGACATCGCGGATCGCGGAGAAGGTGATCTCGGTGTCGCCGCCGCCTTCTACGACCTGGATCTCTTTGTAAGCATCCGGATCAGCAGCCGTGTCAGCAATACCCTGCCAGAAGCCTTCCACGTTGATGATGCAGGACTCAGCGGTCTGCAGATGAGCGATCGCGATGTTCGCGCCATCCGGATGATGCTCCGCAACCCACTCACCGGCCAGATGTCCAAGCTGCAGGTTATCGGAAGCAATGATCGCGTCGACCAGGTCATAGTCGCCTTCTTCAACAACCGTATCGATGTTGACGACAGTGACATCATTGTCCTTCAGGTTCTGAAGAACTGTGCGGCAGCTTGCCGAATCATAGGGAAGATAGATGATAGCGTCGATTCCGGCAGCGATCATATCGTCAACCTGAGATGCCTGCTTGGTCGGGTCGCTCTGCGGATCATAGTAGATCAGCTCACAGCCGGTCTCTTCGCACGCAATCTGCACGCCGTTGAGAACCGCGGTGAAATACTCGTTTGTCAGAGTATAAGGCTCAAATCCGATCGTATAAGTCTTGTCTTCTGCCATCGCGGTCATACCGACAGCCATCGTCAGAGCAGCTGCGCAAGCCAGTGCTGTTAACACTCTCTTCATACTCAGTTATTCCTCCTTGTGAATGTTTGTTTATGTTCGTTTGGCAGGGCTGGCCGAACCCCGTCAGTTGCTGAACACATAGTATCATTGCATATTTCTGACTGCAATTGCACTTTTCTACAAAAATCAGGGACACAAGTTAGCCATTCTGTTGACCCGATGTTCGTTTTTCAGGGGTTTGATTGTTCGTTTTGTGTTCGTTTTAGGTGCCAAGATCGGCGAAAACGATTAAAACTGCCATGTTTATCCGGGTATATCATTCCCGCGCTGTTCGATACGGGGTCGGTACGATGTTCGCTCTTACACAAAAAACAGACCCTCAGGGTCTGCTTTTATCTCAGGACAACGTCCTGCTCCATTGTTGGTCCTGCAGCAATAATCTGCGTTCTGTACGTTCTGCTGCCTGTCCGGTAGGGAATCAGACCTTCACGATCCGGACACCGTAGCGCTTCATGAGATTCTCTCCGTCCCTGTCGATCCCGCTGTCCGTGATCAGCGTTCCGATCTGGGTCAGGTGCCCGAAATGATTCAGGTCATAAGTGTTGATCTTTGTGGAATCCGCCATCAGATAGACCGTCTTCGCTACTTTGAAGAGCTGGTGCTTAAAGCGCGCCTCCGGGGAGAATCCGTCAAACAGCCCTCCGTCTGTACCGATCGCGGCTGCGCTGATAAAAGCGGCATCCAGAGAGTATTTCTGGATCTGTTCCTCCGCAACCGGTCCTGAGCTGCAGTTGCTCACCCGGATGACATCCCCTCCCAGCATGATGACCGAAAGATCCGGGAAAGTCAGCGCTTTCTGCGCAACTCCCAGATGATTGCAGACCAGAACCGCCTTGATCGAAGGATCCAGATAATCCAGCAGGATCCTGGTTGTCGAACCGGAGTCCAGATAGATCCTCTGCCCGCTGCGCACAAACTCAGCAGCCTTCCGGGCAATAGCATGCTTCTGCTCCCGGTGCTCGATCCGCTCCTCGTCAAAGGAGATCATCCGGACGATCGACAGGTCCCCGAGTTCCGCGCCGCCATGTGTGCGGACGATATTGTACTGCTCTGCCAGGTGGTTCAGGTCCCTGCGGACCGTCATCTGTGACGTATGAAAGCGTTCGGCAAGTTCATTGACATCCACCTTATGATCTCTCTGGAGCAGATCCAGGATCACCCTGGAACGTTCATTTTTATCCATATTCATCCCCTGCCCGCTCTGTGCTGTTCCCGCTGTTCCGTCCCTGCGGATAACAGGGGCAGCCCGACAGCTATAGACAGATTCATGATACATCATCGCCCTGTCCAAGGCAAATATGGATATCCCCTGCTTTTTGTCCGCACGCTCCGGTTCCTTGACTGTCGGAAGCTTTCGGCAACCGTACAGTTCCTCATCGAACTGTGTTTCATCTCCTTTCGGGAATCTTCACCCGCACTGCCGGACGGATCCCGCAGAAGGTCTCATGGGAGACATCCGCACCCGCTTCATATATACTGCCGTCCCGATCCCCGAATGCCGCTGAATACTGCTCAGCGCCTGCGGTCCTCAGCCACCAGTTCGCCCTTCCGGCATATTCGCTGTCCTCCCCTTCCGTCTCCAGATGGAGAACCGAGGCATACCTCAAGGCTTCCGCACTCCCGATCGTATAACGATCCTGCGCCGTGCGCAGGTATGCGCTGGCCTCATTCAGGCTGAGGAGGAAGATCCTGTCACGCGTGCTTCCGCATCCATGGGTCTCATACCGCGGATTCGGAGGATTATCCAGCTGTGACGTAAGGATCAGC
>CADCOP010000058.1 GCA_902803065.1 uncultured Lachnospiraceae bacterium
CGAAACCGGTCAGAAGACCGAAGGAAGCGGCGCAGACCAGAGCTGCGGCTGTAAGAGCCATCTTTTTCATTTTGTTCTCCTCCTTTAATGAATTAATATACAAGTATTCAGGCATATTTATGCAGAAACGAAAACTGTATTCCACATTCTGCATTCACTCCTGTGTTAAAAGTATATCATCGTGACGGTAAGATGTCCACGAAAACAGGAAACGAAACTTAAGTATATTTATTGTAGAAAAGTCCTAAGAGAATATTAAAAATCCGGAAAAGGGGCCGGATGCGCTGAAAAGACTTGCACTCTGTGAAAAAAACGGTATGATTAAAGTACTGTGCCATTGAGCGAACGTAAAAGAAAGAGGGCTTCATTCATGACTTACGAAGAAGCGGCTGCGTATATATCGGAGGTTCCGAAGTTTACAAAAAAGAACGCGCCGGAGAATACACTGGAGATGCTGCGGAGACTGGGACATCCTGAGGAGAATTTCAGGGTCATCCATGTGGCCGGAACGAACGGCAAGGGGTCTGTCTGCGCATTTATTTCGTCCGTTCTGCAGAAGGCAGGGTACAGAACGGGACTGTTCACATCCCCGCATCTGGTCCGGATCAATGAGAGATTCCAGATCAACAGAGAGTGTGTTTCAGATGAGATGTTCCTGAAAGCATATGAAAAAGTCAGTGCTGTCATCTCGTCCATGCTTTCGGACGCTCTGCCGCATCCCACGTATTTTGAGATGCTGTTCGCCATAGGCATGGTTATTTTCGCGGCGGAGAAAGTGGAGTATCTGGTTATGGAAACCGGCATGGGAGGACGGCTGGACGCAACGAATGCGGTCGCTCATCCGGCTGCGTGTGTGATCACATCCATCAGCCTGGACCATACGGAATATCTGGGAAATACGATAGAAGAGATCGCTTTTGAAAAAGCAGGCATCATAAAACCCGGCGTCCCGGTCATATACGACGCGGGCTGCAGGGAGGCCGCCCGGGTCATTGCGGCAAGGGCAGAGGAGCTCGGCGCGCCGGCCGTTCCCTTCTTCCCGGGCATGGCTGAGGTGGTCAGCCGTACCGATAAAGGCATTGATTTTGTGCTGAATAACAAGTATTATGATTACAGATGCGTGCATGTTCCGTTCCCTGCTGAGTATCAGGTGATGAACAGCGCTCTTGCGATGATGGCGCTGCGGGTGATCGATCCGGAGCGCAGAATTGATGACGAAACAGTGGTCAGCGGCATCGGCGGGACCAGCTGGGAGGGCCGCATGGAAACGATCCTTCCCGGAGTGATCCTTGACGGCGCCCACAATCCTGACGGTGTTGCCCAGCTGATGAAGACAGTGCGGGAGGTCCGGAAAGACAGACCGGCCGCGCTTCTTTTTGCTGCTGTGTCGGATAAGCATTATGAAGAGATGATCCGGACCATGTGCGAGGGCCATGAGTTTTGCGGCATCATCGTAACGCAGGTCGGAGGAAAGCGCGCGGTAAAAGCTGAAGAGTTTGCGGAGATCTTCCGCAGGTATACGGATGTGCCGGTGCGCGCTGTGCCAGACGCGGCGCAGGCATTTGATGAAGCACTTTCTTCAAGACCGGAAGGTGGGATGCTGTTTTGCGCAGGATCCCTGTATCTTGTTGGAGAGATCAAAGAACATCTGCAGTAAAGCACCCGGAACCGGGAGGGTCCGGATACAGAGATAAGGAGCATTTAAATGCTGAATTATGAGGAAGAGCTGAAAAAATTCCATCCCAGTATGGACGTGAATGAGGCCGAGGACGCGATCTACAGCAGGGATATGACGGATGTTACGGATATCCTGCGTGAACTTCTGCGCGATGAGAAGAATAAGAAAAACGAAGGAAACGGGCACTGATATGCCGGCAGATTTCTTTATGGGGAGATAATAAGGGATGAGATGTATCTATTGCGGCTCACCGCTGGCGGCTATCGATTACTGTCCTGGCTGCGGAGCGGATGTCACCCTGCTCAAAAGAATTGGGAGGATATCCAATCTTCTGTATAACCGCGGCCTGGAAAAGGCACAGGTGCGCGATCTTTCAGGGGCGATCGGCTGCCTGCAGCAGAGCCTGAAGTTTAATAAGGAAAATATACAGGCCAGGAATCTTCTGGGGCTGTGCTATTACGAGACCGGAGAGGTGGTTTCCGCCCTCTGCGAATGGGTGATCAGCAAAAATATGGATCCGGATCCGGAAAACCGGGCGGATTATTATATCAGCCAGCTGCAGAACAATAAAAACCAGCTGGACGCGATCAACCTGAGCATACGGAAATATAACCAGTCCATCGAGTACTGCCGCCAGGACAATGAGGATATGGCTATCATGCAGCTGAAGAAGGTCGTGGCGCAGAACCCGAAGCTGGTCAAGGCGCAGCAGCTTCTCGCGCTTCTTTACATGAAGCACCAGGAGTATGAGCGCGCGCGCAAGGTCCTGCGAAAAGCAGCCGCGATCGATAATACAAATACAACGACGCTGCGGTTTCTCACTGAGATCGAGGAGATCACGGGAAAAACATCTGCTCTCGGCTACCGGAGAAGGAAGAGAGAGCGGGATGATGAGGATAAGTCAGGCGGCGGAACGCTCAGGTATATCAGCGGCAACGAGACCATCATTCAGCCGACCACATTCAGGGACAGCTCAACGGTGGCTACATTTATCAACATTGGCCTGGGTATTCTTCTGGGAGGCGCCATCATCTGGTTTATGGCAGTTCCTGCCATGAGGCAGTCGATCCAGGAGGAAGCCAACCGGAAGGTCACCGACGCAAACCTGCAGCTGGCTTCGGGAAATGCGCAGCTCCAGGATCTGCAGGGGCAGATCGAAGGGTATGAGAAGGATGTCCAGGAAGCACAGCAGGAGAGGGATGACGCGCTTGCCAAGGCGGAAAGCTACGATACGCTCCTCGGGGCAGCAAGCCTTTACGTAAACGGGGAACAGACAGCAGCGGTCGACGCGATCGGAAAGATCGATCCTTCGCGGTTTGAGGGAAATGCAAAAACGCTCTATGAAAATCTTTCCGGCGCGGTGAATCTGGCCATGTTCGATCAGTATTATACAGCGGGCACGACCGCGTATGTGGCGAACGACTATGTCACAGCAGCGGAGCAGCTCAAAGCCGCGGTCGAAGCAGATCCGGACGGGACCAACACGAATTATTACAACGCGCTTTATTATCTCGCGTTTGCGTACTTTAACCAGAACGATACTGCGAACGCGAACAAGTATTTCAACGAGATCATAGAAAAGTATCCTGCCCAGGCTTCACAGGTGCAGGCATACATCCGGGAAGAAACACCGCAGACAGAAGCGGTAAGCCAGGGAGAAGTATCCATGGACAGCGACGGAACCGGCGGAATCGTCGTTATCGGTCAGGATTCCGGAGATACATCCAATACCGCGCCGACATACGATCCGGCAGATGTGGCATGGACGGATCCGTATACCGGACTGCATTATGATATGTACGGAAATCTTCTTGGATAAAAAGAAACCGGTCAGACAGGTATTGGGGAATCATGGAAATATCAGATAACGAGAAGATTATTTATTCAAAGGAAGAGTTTGCCGAGAAGGTAAGGGTCCCGTCTGTCGTGGAGCAGGACCTGAAGCGCATCATCAGCGAGCGGCTGGAACGGTGCGGCCTGTATTTCAGGGTGTTTTCAAGAATAAAGACATCCGCCTCCATGGCGCGGAAGTTTGAACGAAAGGTATACGGAGAGGACAGAAAACTTCAGGATCTGGTCGGAGTCCGTGTAAACCTGTATTTCGACGATGACGTCGAGATCTGCAGGAAGATCATGGAGCAGACCTTTGATCTGATCGAGTGGTCCACTTCAGAGAGAAGTGAGGAAGAATTCAAGCCGACCAAACTGAACGGAGTATTCCGGCTCCCGGAATATCTGAAAGCGGAGATATCGCCGCAGACATGGGAAATGTGTATTGATGATACGTTCGAGATACAGATCAAGACCATGTTCTTTGAGGGATGGCATGAGATCGAGCATGACATGCGCTACAAAGGCGAGGAGCTCTGGAAGCATTTCCCCGGGTTTTCCCGTTATTTCAACAGCATCCTTGCCACGCTGGAACTCTGTGATAAATCCATGGTCACTCTGTTTGAGGATCTGGGCCACGCGCTGTACAAATCAGGACAGTGGACGGACATGATCCGGAGCCATTTCCGGCTCAAGATGGAAGAGGCGGTGCTCTATCCGGAGGTGGAACGCCTTCTGGATGAGGATCAGGTGCATGTGGAGAGCCTCGGGAAGAGGATCTATAAAACAAGCAAACCCGTGCTTATCGACCTTCTCCAGAAACGGAGCCGCCCGATCCCGATCAATGTCAACACGATCATTGCCGTACTCAACGAGGGAATATTTCACAACGAAGAGCTCTATGCCATATTCCGCGAACGGGACGTATACAATGACGGACTGGAGGAAACCGTCGCCGAGTCAAGACACTATGAGCTGAAGCCGCTGGTCAGGCACAGAGTATTTCAGATGGCTGCTGTCGCTGACGGCAACCGGATCCGCGGAGGCGAAGTGCCTTCACGCGCCATGATCTTCAGCAGAAGCGCGGATGCAATGTATAAATGGATCAAGGCGAAGTACGGCAGCCTGTTTATCAGTATGCCTCAGGAGGTCACATCCTACCAGGCAGACATCATGGCGTATTATGTGGTCGTTCAGTACGACCCGGAGCATCAGCACATGCAGATGCACGTACGGCATATGGATATGGAAGTGGGAGGAAGGATCTGGTTTTCGGAGGCATGCCTCCAGCCGGAGAACGACACGGAAGAGGCGCGCCTGATATTCAAGATCTGCAACGGATACGCAGAGCCGGAGAGAGACAGCTTTGTCAGGGATAACACGGGGATGTTCTTCAGTTATCCGGGATTTTACAAATCGATCGTAGACACGGTAGGAATCCGGAGCGGAACCGTCTGCTCCAATCACCGGCGCATCCTGACAGAAGAACAGATCCCGGAGGTGACTGCAGCGATCCTTGATCCGGAGAGGCAGTTCCCGATCATTCTGATCGCCTCCAGACTGAATAAAGAAGGGATGCTGGACGAGAACTGGCTTGGCGCCTTCCGCGTATCTGATTTTACAAGAACCGTATGGAGATACGCGCATGTATTCACAGCTGAGCTGCAGGAAGCCGAAACCGTACTGAGGCGGATCTGCCCGGATACTGAAATTTCCGCGAGCGACGGCAGAATGATCATCTTCTGGCCGGACGGAGACACGGACATATTCACCCGGGACGACGTCGAGAACAGCACATTCGGCCGCCATATCGACTCACGGTGGGATACCCGCACCTACGATATAGTCCGCGGAGGACAGGCCTTCTATCACAGAGTAGTTAACGAGCTGCGCGACAGGAACGTGGCCGCAGACATGTGGAGCGGCTTCCAGTTGGAGATCATGACCGAGATACCC
>CADCOP010000059.1 GCA_902803065.1 uncultured Lachnospiraceae bacterium
ACCATCTCCATATGATACAGCACGCGCGGCATCTTTTTCCCTTCGCTGTGAAAAATGGCCGAAAGCTGTATGTATTCATCTTCCGTAAATGCCGTATTCTCCGCAAGTCTGTAATCCGGCGTATCTTCCCCGAGAAACACAGGCTTTCCAGCCACAATAAGCACTGCCGCAAGCGCAGCTGCCGCGCCAGCCTGCCACATCTTCTTCTTAAACCGCTTTACGATCAGCACCCCCGCATAAGCGATCACAACATAATACTGAAGCATCCAGAACATCCTGAGGTACCGCTCCCCAAAACCGAAACGGCTGATGAGCTTCCCGGCGACGATCGGATTAAAGATCGTCAGGATCTGCAGAAGCAGCGGATATAAAAACAGTCTTCTGCCGTCCTTCCCTCCAAGCACCGCGATCACGATCAGGGCGATCGGATAGAAGAACCATATTCTGCTGCTTCCGGCGTAGTTTGTAAATGAATCCCAGACCAGTCTAATGCTTTCCATCCTCTCACCTCCTTCTCAATGCGGCTGTTATTCTCTCATGTCAGCTGTTATTCCTCATGCCAGGCGCTGCATCACTACCGCATCACATACAGCACTGCCCAGGCAGCGCTGGGTACACATGCAAGTGCCAGAAGCGGTATCTCTTTCCAACGCTTCTGCAGAAGCAGGAACGGCGTCAGTACCGTAGCTATCTCCACGGGAATCATGAAAAATGCTGTATTGCTGAAAGCCGCGCCGCAGATGGATGTCAGGATCAGGCCCATCCATCCCCAGCCTCTGTCCTTCCGGTAATAGACTGCCAGCGCAAACACGAATACTACCACCGGCAGCAGATAGGAAACAACTGCCTTTCCTTCGTATGTCCGGTACGCAAAATAATGAGATGTTCCTGAAATGCTGTAGGTAAACATCAGGACCAGGATCGAAATCCAGGTAAAGAGTGCCGCGGCTCTCCTCTCCCCCTTAAAAAGATAGATGCCTCCCCTGTACAGGAATGAAGCGAAAACAATGACAAGCGTGACCGTCAGCGTAAGGTTCTGTTCGATCAGCGGATGAAGCCCCAGTGCCTGGAATATGACTGCGCTGTGGACAGTCACTGTATTCAGGAAATAGAAGTCGGAATAGTACCCCAGCAGTCTCCCCGAATAGGGATTCATAAGCTCAATGGTATCCGAATACACAGAAGATACGGGAAGTCCGATATAGAAGCCTTCGTCAAAGGCTGAAATGTGATTTACATTGAGCGCCAGCAGGATCCCCAGCCCAAGGATCGTAACAGCCAGGAGGAATCGCCAGACATCCGGCCTGCATATCCTGCGCAGATCCTTCATTGCCTCCACAAGCGTTTTTCTCCTGAATAACAGAATAAACAGGATCACAAGGAGCATCAGCACGCCCCAGCCAAAAGTCAGAACGTGCAGCGGCTTTTTCAGGATCTTCAGGGGAAGAGCCGTGATCTGGAACAGGCTGAAATAAGCCGGAAATCCAATCAAAAAGAGGTTCAGGACACGATTGTTGTGCAGGCGCGCCGGAAAGAGCATTCCCATGCAGAGAAATGCGCCCAGGTAAACTCCGATGACCAGCGTTCCCAAAACAATTGCCATTCTGAACCTCTTCTGTACTTTTTATCTGTAGATAATATCCTTCCGTCCCGGTCCGTTCGAGATCATTGTGATCGGATAGCCAAGCTTCTTCTCAACGAACTCCACGTATTTCCGGCAGTTTTCCGGAAGCTCTTCGTAGGTCTTAATGCCGCGGATGTCGCACTTCCACCCCGGAAGCACTTCATACACCGGTTTAGCCTTCTCAAGCTTTGCCGTGGTCGGGAAGTCCTCCGTGACCTTTCCGTCGATCTCATAGCCAACGCATACCGGGATCTCATCCAGGTATCCGAGGACATCCAGAACTGTGAAAGCCACATCTGTCGTTCCCTGCAGACGGCAGCCGTACCTGGAAGCTACACAATCGAACCATCCCATTCTTCTCGGGCGTCCCGTGGTAGCGCCGTACTCTCCGCCGTCACCGCCGCGGTTCCTGAGTTCGTTCGCTTCCTCTCCAAAGATCTCGCTGACGAATGCGCCCGCGCCGACCGCGCTCGAATATGCCTTGCATACGGTAATGATCTTTTTGATCTCATAAGGCGGGATGCCGGCGCCGATGGCTCCGTAGCCTGCCAGTGTGGATGAGGATGTGACCATAGGATAGATGCCATGGTCCGGATCCTTCAGAGAGCCGAGCTGGCCTTCGAGAAGGATCGTCTTTCCCTCTTTGATCGCGTCATTCAGAAATGCCGAAACATCGCAGACATACGGCGTGATCATGTCGCGGTATCCGTGAAGTTCTTCAAGCAGGTCCTCCGGCTTCAAAAGCGGCTTATGATACAGATGCTCAAGAAGAACGTTCTTTGTCTCACATATGCGGACGACCTTTTCCTTCAGCAGTTCCTCGTCAAACAGCTCGCTGACCTGGAAACCGATCTTAGCGTATTTATCGGAATAGAACGGCGCGATACCGGACTTTGTGGATCCGAAGGATTTGCCCGCAAGTCTCTCCTCCTCATACTGGTCAAACAGAATGTGATAGGACATGACCATCTGCGCGCGGTCTGAGACCCTGATCTTCGGCGTCGGCACGCCGCGCTCCACGATTCCCTGGATCTCTTTGATCAGCAGCGGGATATTCAGAGCAACACCGTTTCCGATCACACTGGTCGTATGCTGATAGAACACTCCTGACGGAAGTGTGTGCAGAGCGAACTTGCCATAATCATTTACGATCGTATGGCCTGCATTCGCGCCGCCCTGAAAACGAACGATAATATCTGCCTTCTCACCGAGCATATCGGTGATCTTTCCTTTTCCCTCATCGCCCCAGTTAGCGCCTACAACTGCTTCTACCATAATAAAATTCCTCCTGTCAGCGCAGCATTAATTTGTTCCAGTACATCCCGGCCTCATCTGCCCGGATGCGATGCGATCATACATTGATCTCCGCTTTTATACCGATCATATCTTTATGCGCATCGAGTACCGGCTTCACACACTCCTTAACGAAGCGGTCCACCTGGTAAGCGGATCTTCCGGTGTATTTTGAAGGATCCATGCTCTTCTTCAGATCATCCAGCTCAAGTCCGAATGCAGGATCCGCGGCGATCAGTTCAAGCAGGTCGTTCTCCCTGCCTTCTTCCTTAACATGGCGGCCCGCCTCCATGGAGAGCGTGCGGATCTTTTCATGCATTTCCTGCCTGTCACCGCCGGCTTTGACGGCGTCCATCATGATGTTCTCTGTTGCCATGAACGGCAGTTCCGCAAGAAGATGCTTCTCGATGACCTTCGGATATACCTTCAGTCCGTCCGTGACATTCAGGCAAAGGTCAAGGATGCCGTCTGTCGCAAGAAAAGCTTCTGCTACGGACAGCCTCTTGTTTGCAGAATCATCCAGCGTTCTCTCAAACCACTGTACGGCTGATGTGACCGCCGGGTTGAGCGCGTCGACCATGACATAGCGCGAAAGAGACGCGATCCTCTCACTGCGCATCGGATTTCTCTTGTACGCCATCGCGGAAGAACCAATCTGTGTTTTTTCAAAAGGTTCCTCGACTTCCTTGAGATGCTGCAGAAGGCGGATGTCGTTGGACATCTTGTGAGCGCTTGCCGCGATTCCCGCCAGGATGTTGCAGACGCGCGTATCCACTTTTCTGGAATAGGTCTGGCCGGAGACCGGATAGCAGGCGTCAAAGCCCATCTTCTCCGCGATCATCGGGTCGATCCTGTCGATCTTCTCATTGTCCCCGTCGAACAGTTCGAGGAAGGAAGCCTGCGTTCCTGTGGTTCCCTTTGAGCCGAGAAGCTTCAGTGTTGAGAGCACATACTCGAGATCCTCCAGGTCCATCAGGAATTCCTGCGTCCACAGAGTTGCTCTCTTTCCGACAGTCGTCGGCTGGGCCGGCTGGAAATGCGTAAATGCCAGGGTCGGAAGGTCCTTATACTTTTCAGCAAACGCGGCAAGCTGGGCGATCACATTGACCAGCTTTTTCTGAACGAGCCGGAGGCCTTCGCGCATAATGATGATGTCGGTATTATCTCCCACATAGCACGAAGTAGCGCCAAGGTGGATGATCGGCTTTGCCTTCGGGCACTGAAGGCCGTAAGCGTAAACATGAGACATGACATCATGCCTTACGATCTTCTCCCGCTCCTTTGCATCCTCATAATTGATATCATCCTGATGCGCCTTCAGTTCACTGATCTGCTCATCCGTTATATCAAGTCCGAGTTCTTTCTCTGTCTCCGCGAGAGCGATCCAGAGTTTTCTCCATGTTCTGAATTTCATGTCCGGAGAGAAGATATACTGCATCTCTTTACTTGCGTATCTCTCGGACAGCGGGCTCTGATATCTGTCTGTTCCCATGGCCATCTCCTTCATAGGTATTTGTCGGCAGGTTTTATTCAACGTTACCGATTATAACCGAAACTCCCATAATAAGCAAGGTCTTAAGCTGCCGGGATTCATGCCGGGAATGCATGTTCCATAAGCAGGCCCTCTGAGGCCGCCGGTTCTTAGCGAATGCAAGCCGCAGGCGATGCATGAGCACAGAACCGCTGCGTGACGAAGGGAGCGGGAGCGTGCCTGCGATGGAACATGCATTCCCGGCGGCATCAACAGCAAATACAAACGTGTATACATTCACACGCCGGCCCCCCGCCTGTATTCATCCTTAAGAGCCTGCAGGGCTGCTTCCGGATCCGGCTTATCCTTCATTTCCTCTTCTCTGGCCTTCGCGTTTGAGGCCGCCTTGAGGTTGTATTCCTGGATGTTCCCGATCAGGACAGGGTCCGCGTTCAGTTCACTGACGCGCGCCTTATAATCCTCATCTGAAAGGAACAGCGGGAGCACGCTCACATATTTGCGGAGCATTTCTTTGGTACCTGACATCTTCCACGCTTTTCTGAAACAGTCTGCGGCATCTGAAAACTGAAACAGCCTTGCGTAGGCGCATCCCAGGTTATTCCATATTTCCGAGTAAAAGCGGGCGCCCAGGTTTCCGGGGTTCTGGCGTTCCAGAACGTGATAATACTCGGAGATCGCGTTGCTGTACATGCCGCAGCGCACCAGGTAATCCCCTTTGAGCTTCTGTCTCGTATCGCCGGGCTGCACATCCAGACGGCTCAGGTTTTCCTGATATTCCCGAAGCTTATCTGCGGGAAGATATCCGATCTCGCGGAAGATCGGAGTAATAAAACTGGCAATGCCGTCCTTTTTCTCCAGATGCTCATACATCTGGCTGTAGAGCCTGCGCAGTCCCAGCTCATCCCGGATCCAGTCGCAAAGGACTTCGTTAACGATCGTTTCATCGATCAGGTAGATGTTCCGGTACAGATAGAAGCAAAGCTCCTCGATCGAGTAGATATGCTTTCCGATATTCTCTATGTAATAGGGCTTCTCTGCCACCCGGACCTGACACAGGTCAAAGCTCACCGTTACCGCCCCCCTCTTCGACAAATGTATTACTCAAGATAGATCTTTCTCCTCCATCGTTTCCCCGATGTACGGTACAGCCCTCCGAAGCCAAGATCCTCCGCTTCTACCTCACAGCACACAGGTGATGTAAAGTATACGCTCAGATGAAGCCTCGTGGCCCGGTTCGGACGGTCCGGAAAATGGACCAGACGCAGTATATGATCTGTCACCGCGCCTCCCCGCATCGGTTTTGACTGAATCGTAAGGTTCGTTTCTCCATCCGGAATGAGGTCGCATTCGTGATGCGCCTCGTACCAGTTGATTCCGGCGCTGATCAGCGGATATACCGTCTCTTTTCCGCGCACCCGCAGCACCATGTTCAGGTTCTGCGAGATCACATCCTTTCCCAGATACAGAAGGTCCGGCATCCGCAGCATGCCCGCTCTCTCCATGCAGGCGTAGCAGGCTCCCTTTGAGAAAAGGTTTTTACCCTGGAACGCGTGCCGCCTGAAGCACAGGTACTGGAAAGACCTGGGAGCCCAGCTCCTGTCATAGTAATCCCCCATCAGATAGCAGGTGACTACATTCCTGCGCTCGAACACTTTCTTCAGGAGCTCAAAAAACAGGCGGTCCCGCTCCTTATCCCAGGCCTCATCGTCACGGCCGGCCCGCATGGACTCATCCACTTTGCTTCGCGCGGCTTCCTCAACGGTCACAAGAGCCGGCGTTTTCGTCCTGTCAATGTGCAGGACACTGCCGATCATGGTCCCGTCCTTGAATTCCAGGAGAGCGACATCTCCGCTCCAGAGTTCTTTTTTCTTATTTACAGTGTAGTAATAGAAACCGGACTGATAGTCCTGCAGATAGATGTGCCTGCGCTGACAGCCAAGATCCGTCAGCGCGCCGGGAATGCTTTCCCAGAAGGCCTCTTCCAGCTGCGGGAGCGTGATCATGATCCGCATCTGTTCATACAGCGGATCCGGGACACAGTCGCGAATGCAGGAATCAAGGAAGGCTGAGAGAACGGATCTGTCCCCTCTGCCGCACGCGCTCTCCCATACCCGGGCGGGCACCTCATACTGTTCCTGTCCGGCAGCCCCGTCGCTCCCGGCAGTCACCGGCTCCTTCATGCTCCTGCTGCACCAGGTGACCTGCGCGCAGTCGTTTCCGAACTGCAGTCCTATGATCATTTCCTGTTCTGCCTGTGCCATACCTGTGTCTCCAAAATAATACTATTCTTTAATCAGCCGATCATTCTCAGATCAATGTAAAAAGTTCCTGTGTCAGATCGTCAAGCTGCCTGTAGTTCTTCAGCTCTTCCTCCGCCTGTTCGCGGTCACCTGCTTTCAGCAGCGCGCTGATGCGTCCGATCATATCGTACCTGCTCCCCTGCATGCCGGTGGTTTCCTCCGCCTGCAGGAACATGCGGTCTGACGTTTTGATTACAGCATCTCCGATGGCTTCCTCAATAAAGCACTCCACCTGCTCTGTATCGAACAGGATGAACTCTCTCATAAAAATGCTCTCAAAGATGTTCTTCATAGGCTCACGGGTGAATGCGCTCTCTCCGGTGAACCGATAATTCAGGAAAACATTGTGGGAAGGATCCGTATTGTACTCAAGGAAGACCCTGTCCTCCATCTGCAGCGGAAGGCGCAGCTCCCGCGGGAAATTCTTGTAGAACGCCATACGGATCCCTCTGGCGTCGTATTTTGTAAGAAGCGACATGACCGTGTTCCTGCGCTGCTCATTCAGCGTATCCATCCGCGAATAGTAACGAAGGAGAGCCAGTTCGCATACCTCCTCGAGTTCCATCCCCTTCATCAGTCCCTGCTCTATATAGCCGAACACGAGGTCGTTCACAGGAAGATTGCGGATCAGGTACTCATAGGATTTGAGAATCACATAAGCCCTGCAGATCTTCTTTCTTCCGAGCTTATGCTGGTAGGACGCGAAGATCTGTTCTGTTCCCGCGGTTCCGCTGCCCGTAAAGAGCATCAGGCTGAGGATCTTCTCCTCCAGGGTCATTGTGTCCATATCGTTCGCGTGTCCTGTATTCCAGAGCCTCTTCATCTCCTCGATAGGCCCGTCATAATACATGAGCAGATAATTGAGGATGTTGTCGTCATCCTTTCCGAACAGATAGCACTGATAGCAGTACGAAAGCAGCTCCGGATCCTCCTCGTACTCCTTCTCAAGCACGGACTGGCTGCAGATGCGCACAAGCTGCTGCAGCGGCACTCCCTCGATCCCGTATTTGTCCAGGATATAGAAAGCCTGGGAATACATTCCTTCCTGCGTCAGGAGGGATACCAGGGTCTTCCTGTCTGCCTTTGCGTAGGCGTTGACCGGAATAGAACGCAGCCACGAATACACGTCTTCCGCGTCAGGATCCTCACTGTAGTATGCCAGAATCTTCGCGCGAAGGCTGTTCCTCCATTCCGAGCGGAATATTTCCATTTCCGCAGCCTTATTGAAAAACGGGAGGGATTCCCTGGTCACTTTTGCCTCACGGCTGCAGATATACAGAATCAGTCCCGGGTTTTCAGGAACAAGTTCCCTGCAATATGTCAGAAGGAGCGGCGAATCCAGATACCCGGACGCCTTAAACAGCGATGAAGACGCATATCTGTTCCCACGGTCATCCGCAAGCAGGATCCTCGCGTCATTTGTATAGATCTGCACACGCGCGCTTCCGTTTTTCAGCGGCACGACCTGCTCCTCCCTGAGGTTCGGATGCCGCACGATGACCGATTTCATGTTCGGATTCTTGCATGTGACAGAATATGTAAACAGAAGGCGGAGCAGGCGCTCTGCCTGCGCCCGGTTCAGAAGTTTTCTCGTAATAAACCTCTCGTAGAGCACAGCGAGGTTCTCATCGATGCGTTCGAGCGAGAGCTGTTCCGTAATAAACCGGTCGATCCCGGTCCTGCAGCTTCTGTAGACCTGCGGGACATTATCCCTGTTATCGGATATGTTCCTGTAGATCGCTGCCTTCTTGTGGTAATTCAGCGTGTTATTGTAGGTAAAGTACATGCGGATGACCTGCGGCATTTTTTCAATGCCCACCTCATCCATCGTTTCCATATAGTACTCGTAAAGCCCTGTGATGCGAAGATCCGCGTCCAGGCCCATCGCGTACCACGGAAAATATGCCGGATCCTTCTTTCCACCAGCGATCAGCATGGAAATGATCGACTTGAGCAGATCCGGAGAGCCATTCAGCTCATAACAGTGCTTGAGGATCATGAACAGCTTTCTTTCATACGGCTCGCCGTGTGAAGTAAGGTTCGCGATCTGGTAGGAGAGTTCCTCTGAGATGATCTTCTCCTTTGCCGCAAACAGCATGACTCTGCGTTCAAAATCGTCCATCCGGCGCAGCTGGTACGGATCCTTGCGGAAGATCTGAGCTGCCTCCAGGTACATGATCGGGCTGGCGCATCCGGCCTGCACCTGCTGGCGGATCGCGTCAAGCTTTGCCCCGTCATCGCGCAGGTATCGCTCCTGCAGGTAGAGAAGGATCCACTGGATGACCCAGCTTTCCCGGTTCTGAAGGAAGAGCTGTTCTATTCTGCCCTCCACCTGGTCAACATAGGCTGCATCCTTCTGGAAGAACGTTGTAAGATACAGGTAGAACGCGTATTGCTCCTGAGTGCGGAACCTGGCCGGATGCTTCTCGAGGTCCTGCATCACGTGCTGCGCCTTGATCTTCTTTCCGTCCGCGTAATACATCTGCGCCAGGAAAAGGTCGGCAAATACATCCTCGCCGCCTGCCCTGCGGTATCCGCTGATCACGTTCAGGGACCGGTCGATCCAGCTCTGCATATCGATCCGCTTCAGACGCAGGTCAATGTACAGCGACAGCATTTTTCTGCGCATGAGCTTCTGGACACGCAGCGCCTTCGCCGCCTCGGATGTCTGATTTCTCTCGACAAGCACATCGATATACAGCGTCTGGTAGCATGTAGCGATCCGGATCCTTCCGCAGTTTCTGCCGGCGTGAAGAAAGTTGGTATCAACGATATATTCAAGTTCGTACCGGCCTCCGACAAACTCTTCAGCCAGGATCTTTTTCTTTTCAAGCCTCAGGAACCGGCTGTCTGTGGACAGCTCGATCTCCATATATCCCCATCCGCTGCAGCGCAGGGGGACAGAATACTTCTGTGAACGCTCCGGAGCTTTGATCCTGATCTCCCCTGAGTCACAGGTGATCTCCACCGGCTCCTTGCGGCCGCTGCCCACAAGGAATTCCTCCATATCCTGTCTCGTTACGCCATCTGCTGTAAGCGCGTGGTACAGGACAGCTTTTTCCGGTTCACGGTCAGAAAGCATCTGTTCAAAGTCTTTTCCTGCAAACACTGAAAATGCTTCTTCCGGATCTTCTTTCGCAAGTCTGGTGAAAGCGTCTGTCCCCGCAGGAACCCCGGTTTCTCTGCTCTCCGGGCGCATTACAGCAAATTCATACGGCAGTGTGTACTCTCCCAGATCCGTACAGAGTGTAAAATACCCCTCGATCACATCGCCCGGTCTCAGTCCCGTGGTATCCGCCTGAAAACGGATCCTGTTCTCAGCGCCGTAAAAATCAGGGGGATCAAAACTGACCCGCGGACTCGATGAATACAGGAATCCTTTCACTTTCTTCTCGTCAGGAGAAGCAGCAGAAAAAGAGCCGGACACAAGACTGTCCGCCTCTGTTTTCATTTCTATCTTCTGTTCTGAGAGCTGCAGCGGCTGTGATCCATACTCAAATCTGCCGTTCAGCAGTTGTTCTATCCTCTTCTTCAATGCTTTTCATCCATTACTTTCTTTAATTCGTCCATGAAAGTATTCACGTCTTTAAATTCTCTGTAAACGGAAGCAAAGCGCACATAAGCTACCGGGTCCAGTGCCTTCAGGCGTTCCATGACGATCTCCCCGATGGCCTTGCTCTCGATCTCCTTCTCTTCCCGGTTGAAGATCTCATTTTCGATCAGATCGATCGTTTCATTGATCTTCTTTACAGGTACGGGCCGTTTATAGCATGCCCTCATAACGCCAGCTTCAATTTTGCCTCTGTCGTATTCTTCTCTGGTACGATCCTTCTTGATAACGATCAGCGGAATCGTCTCTATTTTTTCATACGTTGTAAAACGTTTTCCGCACCGGTCGCACATTCTTCTTCTGCGGATCGAGCTGTTCTCATCCGCCGGTCTTGAATCCACAACACGAGTATCTGACTCACCGCAAAATGGACACTTCATTTTTATTCTCCCCGTTTGTCATGCCACCGGCGGCATCCGGCATCCTCCCTTGCGGAAGGTTCGATTCTGATGCGCGAACTTCCGATGTTTACCCCTCATTAACTCCTGCCAGAAGGCTGCAGGACCCCATACCCGCTGCACATACTGACACATATGCAGTATAACGAATCTGACTGGTACTGTCAAACGAAATCGGGCTGCCGGGGATATGCTTCACCTACTGCTCATCAAAGCTGCGCCTGCCCAGGCGGACATCCTCGAGAAAGGATGAGAGGTCTTCGCTCAGATGGTCAAACAGGTATACTTTTCCTCCGGGATGGACTTTCAGGTACAATTCCTGGATCTCCCTGCAGGTCTCCCTGATCTCATCTCTGAGTTCCCGGGCGGAAAGGCGTCTTGCCCCGCTCCCCCATATGATCATCTGTTCAGCAGCGTCTGAAGTGGCTACTGTCACGTCCGATTCCTTTGCGATGGCATGTACCGTCTTTTCAATATAACTGTCTGCCGTCTCTGACTCTCTTGTGTAAACGACATGAATGTTGTGATACCTGAATGTTTCGCCCACGCCGCCCTGCACCTTATAGGCGTCGAATACGACGATCAGTGTCATCTTCCGGTATCCCTGGTAATTCGCCAGTATGTCAAGGAGTTTGCCTCTGGCTGCGTCCAGGCTGACCTTCGCCAGATCCTTCAGGTCGTCCCACGCGAAAATGATGTTATAGCCATCCACCAGAAGATACTGCGGCCTCGGCTCGCTTTTCTTTGATGTGCTTCCTCCGCCGGAGCTTCCGAAGGTCCTCGTCGATTTTTTCCAGCCCGCTCTCTGCTGCCGGATGGACCCGAATGTACGCTCGAAGATCTCCATGAGTTCATCATCGTCCTGAATGTCCGCGGGAATGCTCCTGCCCCGGCTCCCAAAAAGGTCAGGGCCTCCCGCCCGGGCACTGTCCGGACTATCTTCCCTCCGGCCGTATTTTCTCTCCTTATCATCCGGCGCAAGCACAGATGGAAGATGCATGTATTCCTCGACCTGGTCCCACGGAATCACCATTCCCGCTCCGTGAGAACAGAACACGGAATCCGGTGTATTCCGGATATCCGCCTCCGGGGAATATCCCTTCTCGGCAATCACTTCGTCGGCGTTATGGCACGGCCGGTAACCTGCGACACTGCAGAACAGTCTTCCCTCACCCCGCGTATAGGCATTGACATCCGCCTGGTAATTCTGCATACACGAGACAGGCGCTGTTCCTGTGAGGATGCTTATCTCTCCTTCCTGCTCCGGTCCCTGGACTGTTCCGTACATCTGCCCGATGTCGGTCATCGCACGGCCCGTATACCGGGAAGGAATCTCCAGACGGAATGAGAAATACGGCTCCAGCAGAATGCTCTGCGCACGCATCAGGCCCTGGCGCACTGCGCGGTAAGTAGCCTGCCTGAAATCTCCCCCTTCCGTGTGTTTCGGATGTGCTTTCCCGGCAGCCACGGTAATCTTCATATCCGTGATCCGGGAACCGGTCAGCACGCCTTTATGCTCCTTTTCTTCCAGATGCGTCAGGATCAGTCTCTGCCAGTTGAGGCTCAGATCATCCGTGCTGACGGATGAAGAAAACACAAGTCCGCTGCCCTCTTCACCCGGTTCCATGAGGAGATGCACTTCCGCATAATGGCGGAGCGGCTCAAAGTGTCCGACGCCTTCCACCGGCGCCGCGATCGTTTCTTTATACGTGATCCTTCCTGGTCCGAATCTGACCTGAAGCTGGAGCCGCTCCATGATCAGGTGCTGCAGGACCTCAAGCTGGACTTCCCCCATGACTCTGGCGCGGATCTCTCTTGCTGTTTCATCCCACGCAAGATGAAGCTCCGGCACTTCTTCTTCCAGCGCCTGGAGCTTACGGAATGTGTGATGCAGGTCGCACCCGTCCGGAAGGATCAGGGCATATGTAAGAACCGGTTCAAGGAACGGTTCATCTCCCTCATTCTCCGTGCCAAGCCCCTGGCCGGCGTAGGTATGTTCAAGCCCCATCACGGCGCACACGCTTCCCGCAGAGACCTCCTGTACGTTTCTGGCAGAGGCACCCGAGATGATCAGAAGCCGGTCTGCCTTTTCCTCCCACAGCGCGTCATCCATTTCTTCTCTGAGAGATGGAGCATACATCCCCCGAACGCTCTGGCGGATCTTCACGCTTCCGCCAGTGACCTTCATGTAAGTCAGGCGGTTTCCGGAAGCATCTCTGGCGATCTTGAAAACCCGGGCGCCGAATTCCTCCGGATACTCCTTCAGCGGCAGGAATCCGGCCAGGCCATCCAGCAGGGCTGCAACGCCTTCATTTTTCAGCGCCGATCCGAAATAACACGGAAACAGCTTCCGGTTCATGATCATGTTCCGGATCTGCTCCTTTGTTATCTTCCCGCTTTCAAGGTACTGTTCCAGAACCTGTTCATCGCAAAGCGCAATTTCCTCAAGCGCAGCTTCAGACAGTGAACACACAGAACTCTCTGTGGACGCAGCCTCCCCGGAAGTGCTCCCTTCCATAAAGATGCATCTTTTGTCAAGCTTATCCTGAATCGCGGCCAGGAGCCCTTCTCTGTCGGTGCCTGGCTGATCCATCTTATTCACAAACAGGAACACAGGGATGCGGTATCTGCGCAGGAGCTGCCAGAGCATCATGTCATGTCCCTGTATGCCGTCAGCGCCGCTGATAACGAGGACCGCACAGTCAAGGACCTGGAGAACACGCTCCATCTCCGCGGAAAAATCAGCATGGCCAGGGGTATCCAGAAGCGTAAACGGTCTCTCCCCAAGCGAGAGCTGTGCCATTTTGGAAAAGATCGTAATTCCCCGGGCCTTCTCAAGCTCATATGTATCAAGGAAAGCATCCCCGTGATCTACCCGTCCGGCTCGGCGAATGCTCCCGCAGTTAAAAAGGATGCTCTCAGCAAGCGTCGTCTTGCCCGCATCCACATGCGCCAGTATTCCGATATTCGTTCTTTCAGCTCTGATCATGCAAACCTCCGGGAACCTGCCAGCTCCCAATTCCTGTAATTAATCTGTTTCCGGAACATATGCTCATTAAACAGATAAGAGAAATCATCTGAACAATAGAATACCCAAAAACAGCAACGATGTCCACAATGCAAAGAGTCTTTCATGTTTTTTTAAAAAAGGTATTGACAAAACAGGATCCCGCTGTTATTATAATAAACCCTGACTTCCGTCGTTTCTCTCAAAACCTAGTACTCAGTTATCAATTAGCATGGTGAACTCAAAGATATTTTCGATCTCTTTTTCTG
>CADCOP010000060.1 GCA_902803065.1 uncultured Lachnospiraceae bacterium
CTGACGGGAGGCATGGCTTACGAGGCCCTCAACAATGCATCCCAGATAAAAAAGAATTTTATCATCGTGCTCAATGACAATGAAATGTCCATTTCCAAAAATGTCGGTGGCCTGTCGGAATATCTGAGCGGGCTGCGCACGGCGGAAGCATACACGGAGCTCAAGAGCAGCGTTGAAAATACGCTGAACAAGATCCCGGTGTATGGAGAGCAGATGGTCAGGCGCATCCGCAGCACCAAAAACGGAATCAAGCATATGCTCGTTCCCGGGATGCTCTTTGAGGAGCTTGGGGTGAAATATCTTGGACCGGTGGACGGACATAACATACAGAAAGTAGAACGGATCCTGAAAGAAGCCAGGAAGGTCCAGGGGCCGGTCGTAGTGCATGTTAAAACTGTGAAAGGCAGGGGATACGCTCCCGCTGAGAGGCATCCGGCCCGTTTCCACGGTGCCGAGCCGTATGAAATAGATACGGGGCTTCCGCAGAAGAAGCACAGAAAAGCCAGTTACACAGATGTGTTTGCGACTGTTATGTGCAAGATGGGCGCCCGGATGCCCAGGCTGGTCGCGATCACGGCAGCCATGCCCGACGGGACCGGACTTAAGAGATTCCGGAATCTGTATCCGGAACGCTTTTTCGACGTGGGAATAGCTGAGGAGCATGCGGTCACCTTTGCCGCGGGACTTGCCATTTCGGGCTGCCGTCCTGTCATGGCAGTTTACTCATCCTTCCTTCAGCGCGGATACGATCAGATGATCCATGATGTATGCCTGCAGAATCTTCCTGTGGTCTTTGCCATAGACAGAGCGGGACTTGTAGGCAGCGATGGTGAGACGCATCAGGGGATCTTTGACCTGTCCTACCTTTCATCGATACCAAACATGACTGTTATGGCTCCCAAAAACAAATGGGAGCTTGCGGACATGCTTAAATTCGCGCTCTCATATGACGGCCCTTCAGCTGTGAGGTATCCCCGCGGAGAAGCTTTTGACGGCCTCAGTGAATTCCGGGCCCCGGTTCAGAAGGGGAAAAGTGAGGTCCTCTACGATGAGTTCGGGATCGCTCTGATCGCTGTCGGCAGTATGGTCAGAACGGCGGCCCGTGTCCGCTCGCGTCTCAGGGAGACCGGGTATTCCTGCTCCCTGATCAATGCCAGGTTTGTTAAACCGCTGGACGAGGAGATGCTCCTGGCGGCGGTCAGAGACCACCGGCTGATCGTAACGCTTGAGGAAAATGTAAGGACAGGGGGCTTCGGCGATCACGTTCTTGAGTTTCTGAATGACATTGGATCTGATACGCGGGTGATCAATATCGCGCTGCCGGATGAATATATTGAGCATGGAAATGTGGATGTTCTTTACAGGGAAACGCTGCTGGACGAGGAGAGTATCCTGAAGAAGATCATTGCAGAGTATGCAGGCATGGAGGAATAGAATGAAGCAGCGACTGGATGTTCTGCTCACAGAAAGAAATCTTGCCGCCTCAAGGGAGAAGGCAAAGGCTGTGATCATGGCCGGACTGGTGTATGTTGACGGGCAGAAGGAGGATAAAGCAGGTTCCATGTTTGCGGATACGGTATCGATCGAAGTCCGCGGCAATACGCTCCGCTACGTCAGCAGGGGAGGCCTGAAGCTTGAAAAGGCTCTGGCGGTCTTTCCCATCAGCCTGGAGGGAAAAGTATGCCTGGATATCGGCGCGTCGACCGGAGGCTTTACAGACTGCATGCTGCAGAACGGGGCTGCGAAGGTATATTCGATCGATGTGGGGCATGGCCAGCTGGACTGGAAGCTGCGCAATGATCCGCGGGTCATCTGCATGGAGAAGACGAATATCCGCTATACGGTTCCTGAGGATATAGGCGAGAGCGGCGATTTTGCCTCCATCGACGTTTCATTCATATCCCTCACAAAGGTCCTTGGACCGGTCAGGGAACTGCTCACAGAAGACGGACAGATCTGCGCGCTGATCAAACCTCAGTTTGAGGCGGGGCGCGAAAAAGTTGGCAAGAAGGGAGTTGTCCGTGATCCCGCGGTTCATCTCGAGGTGATCCGCAGCGTCATATCATTCGCAAAAAGTATATCTCTGATTCCCGCAGCCCTGTCTTATTCGCCGATCCGCGGACCGGAAGGCAACATTGAGTATCTGCTGTGGATGAAGAAGAAGGCGGATGCAGGCGCGGAGGCTGATCTCATGGAAGAGGCGGCCGCTGTTGTCGCGGAGGCTCACCGGGCACTGGAGGAATGACATATGGATGTGTTCTATATCATAGCAAATCGCATGAAAGACCCCTTTATGGAGTATACGGCCAGGATCCGAAACTTTCTGGAGGAGCATGGGAAAAAATGCTATGTTGAGCCCGGTGCCGGAAAAACGGATATCCGGAAGAATGATGCTGAAATACAGTACCGGGGCCATACGAACGCCGCAAACATACCGGAGGATGTGGAATGTGTGCTTGTTCTCGGCGGCGACGGGACACTGCTGCGGGCAGCAAGGGACCTGATCGGTACCCGACTGCCGCTGCTCGGCATCAATCTCGGAACGCTCGGATACCTGGCGGAAGTTGAAATACACAATGCGGACAGCGCGCTGGAACGGCTGATCAGCGGAAAGTGCAGCATTGAAAAGAGGATGCTTCTGAACGGGAGCATCTACAGGCAGGGGAGGTGCCTGATGAGCGATATTGCTCTCAACGACATTGCCATCTGCAGGCGCGGCCCGCTGCGGGTCGTGGATTTTAATGTGTACGTAGATGATGCATTCCTGTGCTCCTACAGGGCGGATGGAATCGTTCTCTCAACGCCCACAGGATCAACAGGGTACAGCCTTTCCGCCGGCGGACCTATTGTCGCTCCGGACGCGTCGCTTCTGCTTATGACAGCCATCGCCCCGCACACACTCAGTTCCCGCTCCGTGATCCTTCCCGACCATGTGGAGGTCACCGTGGAGCTGGCGGGAAGAAATGATACGAACGATAAAGGGGCAGAAGTGATCTTTGACGGTGATACAGCCATGAATGTGGGAGCAGGCGATATGATCCGTATTACAAAATCCGAAAAATCTGTCAATCTGGTTAAGATCAATAACACAAGCTTTGTTGAGATACTGCGCAAGAAAATGAATTAACAGATCAGATGAAGCAAAGATGATAACTCAGAGACACGCAAAAATAATCGATCTGATCAGCCGGTATGAGATCGAGACCCAGGAAGAACTGGCGGACCGTCTCCAGGGACTCGGGTTTAAGGTTACACAGGCAACGATATCCAGGGATATACGCGAACTGAAGCTTACCAAGATCGCCGTTCCCGGAGGCAGGCAGAAGTATGCCCTGATGTATGACGATTTTGACGGGCTCAATGAAAAGTATATGCGTGTGCTCCGGGATGGCTTTGTTTCCATGGATATGGCGCAGAATATTCTTGTGGTTAAGACCGTGGCCGGGATGGCGATGGCCGTCGCGGCTGCCTTTGATAAGATGCAGTGGCCGGAGATCGCCGGATGCATAGCCGGTGATGATACGATCATGTGCGCGGTCCGAAGCGTCGACGAAACGATCCAGGTCATGGGAAAGATCCGCAAGATCATAGGCATGGATGAGGGAGTTAAATAAAAAAAGAATATGTTAGTAAGTCTACATGTAAGAAATATGGCGCTGATCCGGGAGGAAGAAGTTGAATTCGGCCCGGGACTGAACATACTGACGGGTGAAACGGGCGCGGGAAAATCCATGATCATAGGCTCCGTGAACGTGGCACTCGGCGCAGGCAGCTTTAAGGATTACATAACAGATGGAGAGGATACAGCCTTCGTTGAGCTTGTCTTTGAGACAGACGATGAGGAGACCCTTCGAGTCATGCAGGAACAGGATATCCCTGTTGAGGACGGACAGATCATCATTACCCGGAAATACCAGAACGGGAGAACGATCAACCGCGTGAACGGGGAGGCGGTCTCCCAGAAATTCATCCGGGAGATCGCCTCGTGCCTGATCGATATACACGGTCAGCACGAGCACCAGTCACTCCTGTATCCGAAATTCCACAGGGAACTGCTTGACAAATACGCGGCGGATATGCTTGGTGAGCTTCCGGCAGAATACCAGAAGGCCTTCTCGGCTTACCGGGGTACGCTCAGGGAACTTGAGGAAGCTTCCATCGATGATGCTTCCAGGGCAAAGCAGATCGACCTGCTCTCCTATGAGATCCGGGAGATCGAAGAAGCAGCGCTCTCTTCAGGTGAGGATGAACAGCTCGAGCGGGATTTCAGGAAAATGTCACACGGTCAGAAGATCCTGGAAGCGCTCGCGGAGACCGGGCAGCTGTGCGGCCCGGATGGAGAAGTGCCGGATCTGATCGGGAGAGCTGTAAGAGCTATCGGTAATGTTTCTGACCTTGATGAAAAGCTGCAGCAGCTGTTTGAGCAGCTTTCCCAGGCCGAAGGCCTGCTGAATGATTTCGGAAGAGATCTTGCGGATTACATGGATGATTTTTCCTACGATGAGCAGGCTTTTAATGAGATCGGAAGGCGTCTGGATTTGATCAACCATCTGAAATCAAAGTACGGAAAACAGATCGGGGACATCCTCGCCTACGGCAGAGAGTGCAGCGAAAAACTGGAGCAGCTGCAGGACCACGATGCTTACATACAGAAGCTACAGCTTCGGGCAGAGAAGGAAAAAAGCAGAGCAGCCGCCCTTGCAGGAGAGATATCCGCGATACGCCGGGGGAAAGCTGCTGTACTTGAAAAAAAGATCACACAGGCACTGGTGGATCTGAATTTCGCAGATGTCCGTTTTGCCGTTTCCTTCCATGA
>CADCOP010000061.1 GCA_902803065.1 uncultured Lachnospiraceae bacterium
CAGAGGAAACTGAAAACATACTTGAGATCACGGCAGAGAAGGCAAATGAGGAGGACTGAAATGACTGAACGCATCGAAGTAATGATTTCTGAAGAAGAGGTAAACGCGAAGATCAGGGAGCTTGCGGAGCAGATCAGCCATGACTATGCAGGGAAGACGGTCCATCTGATCACGATCCTGAAGGGCGGCGTTTTCTTTGCCGCGGAACTGGCAAAGCGCCTGACCGTTCCGGTCACGATCGATTTCATGTCTGTCAGCAGTTACGGCAGCGGAACCATCTCCAGCGGTGTGGTCCGCATGGTCAAGGACCTGGATGAGCCGATCGAAGACCTGGATGTTCTTGTCGTGGAGGATGTGATCGACTCGGGCAGAACGCTCAAGTACCTGCTTGACAACCTGGGAACAAGGAAGCCGGCCAGTCTCCGCCTGTGCACTCTGCTTGACAAGCCGACCCGCAGGGTCACGGACATCAAGGTGGATTATACGGGCTTCCGCATTCCGGATGATTTCGTTGTCGGATACGGGCTTGATTTTGACCAGAAATACAGAAATCTGCCGTACATCGGCGTTATTTCCTTTGACGACTGAAAGGAGTGCGTAGTTTGAAGAGAAATACCAGGGGCATTGTCTTTTATGTGGCCATGGTAGTGCTGTTTTTCCTTATGGTACTCGGTCTTTATGAGTCCTTTGGAAACAGGAATTCACTGACATACAGAGAGTTTACCGCGCTGCTGGAAAAGGGACAGGTCACAGAAGTAGACATAACACAGAACCGGGAGGTCCCGACGGGCATTCTTGACATTCGTCTTTCTTCAGGCAGTACGGAAACGCTGAATGTGACGGATGTGCAGAAGGTGCAGGAACTTCTCAGCGAGGATTATCCGGATATAATCGTTCGTGTGAGCGATGTCCAGAGGGACAGCATATTCCTGACGACAGTCCTTCCCATTCTGCTGATGGGCGTCATGATCCTTTTCTTCATGGCGATGATGAACCGGCAGGCCGGCGGCACAAACTCGAGGATGATGAACTTCGGGAAGAGCCGCGCGCGCATGATCACGCCGGATGCCAACCGCATCATGTTTGCGGATGTGGCGGGGCTTCAGGAAGAGAAGGAAGACCTGCAGGAGCTTGTTGATTTTCTGAAGCAGCCGGATAAATTTCTGAAGGTTGGAGCGAGGATACCGAAGGGAGTCATTCTCACAGGCCCTCCAGGAACAGGTAAAACGCTTCTTGCAAAAGCAGTGGCCGGGGAAGCCGGTGTTCCGTTCTTCTCCATTTCCGGATCTGATTTTGTTGAGATGTTTGTCGGCGTAGGCGCATCCCGCGTACGCGACCTGTTTGAGGAAGCAAAGAAAAACCTTCCCTGCATCATTTTCATCGATGAGATCGACGCTGTGGCGCGCCGCAGAGGCACGGGCATGGGCGGCGGCCATGATGAGAGAGAGCAGACGCTCAACCAGCTGCTGGTGGAGATGGATGGTTTTTCAATCAATCAGGGGATCATTGTCATGGCGGCAACGAACCGCGTCGACATACTGGATCCCGCGATCCTTCGCCCCGGAAGGTTCGACCGTCAGGTCGCCGTAGGACGGCCGGATGTGCGGGGAAGGGAGGAGATCCTCCGCGTTCATTCAAAGAACAAGCCGCTTGGCGATGACGTGAACCTTGAGGAGATCGCAAGGACGAGCGCCGGATTTACCGGAGCGGACCTTGAGAACCTGATGAATGAGGCAGCACTGCTGGCCGCGAAGAAAAACCGGAGCTACATCTGCCAGAGCGATATTGCCGAGTCACTGATCAAGGTCGGCATCGGAACCGAGAAAAAGAGCAGGATCATTTCCGAGAAGGAGAAAAAGATAACGGCTTACCATGAGTCGGGTCACGCGATCCTGTTCCATCTGCTTCCGGATGTGGGACCCGTACACACGATCTCCATCATCCCGACGGGCAGAGGCGCCGCAGGTTACACCATGCCGCTTCCCGAGAAGGATGAAATGTTCAACTCAAAGAACCGCATGACGCAGGATATTATCGTGAGTCTGGGAGGACGTGTTGCCGAGGAACTGATCTTCGGGGACATTACGACCGGAGCGAGCCAGGACATCAAGCAGGCGACCACGCTGGCGAGAGCCATGGTCACAAAATACGGTATGTCCGAGCGGCTCGGCCCCATCAATTACGAGCAGGGCGAGGATGAGATATTCATAGGCCGCGACCTTGCGCATACAAGGGCTTACGGTGAGAGGATCACCACGATCATCGACGAGGAAGTGGAAGCGATCATCCAGAACGCGTATAAGCAGGCCAGAGACCTGATCGGCAGCCATATGGATGTCCTTCATAAGAGCGCGGCGCTCCTGCTGGAGAAGGAAAAGATCAGCGGAAGCGAATTTGAAGCACTTTTTGAGGCGTGAGAAAAAGAATTGACCGGATGAAAAGGTAAAAGTGCACAAAATGATACCAATGAATTTGTGAAGTTTGTGCAGACTTTTGGCGGATGGTATGCTATTATAATCACGTAAACCCCCCAATACATTATATAGTTTTTGCTACACCCAAAGAAATACCTTCTCCGAAAAAAGCAGCCTCAGGGCTGCTTTTTTTAACGATGAGCCGTACCTGAGTTTTTTGTTGTCAACCATTTTAATCTGTTATACAATTAGAAACAGTGCTTACGGACCACAGAACACGGGGTGATTCACATGATAGACCATGACTATTATCACATGCTTGCACGTGCGGATTATATATTCCGGATGAGACCGGTATTTAATCCCGAAGCCATTTTCAGTGATGAAACAGAAAATTTCGTATCTCCCATGGAGCCTGAACCCGGGCAGAAAGTCAGGATCCGCTTGCGGACTGCTTTCAGCAATGTGGATGAGGTCTTTTTGCTGAGCGGACCTTTGAAGGTCTGCATGGAGCTGGAAAAAACGGAAGGAAGCTTCGACTATTACTCCACGGAGATCGAGATGGGGGAAAGCATCTTCCGCTATTATTTCGAGATTCACATAGGAAAAGCATACTGCTTTTACAATAAGATCGGAGTCACGAGGGACCTGAGCGATAAGTACTCGTTCAGCATCTGCCCCGGTTTCCATACACCGGACTGGGCCAAGGGAGCAGTCATGTACCAGATCATGGTGGACCGGTTCTATAACGGGGATCCGCGCAATGATGTGCTGAACATGGAGTACAGCTACATCAATGAAGGCGTCGTGCGTGTCATGGACTGGAACAAACGGCCGGCTTCCATGGGCGTGCGTGAGTTCTACGGCGGCGATCTTGCCGGCGTGCTCAAAAAACTGGATTACCTGCAGGAACTCGGGGTCGAGGTGATCTATTTTAACCCTCTGTTTGTCTCGCCCTCCAATCATAAGTATGACGTGCAGGATTATGATTACATCGATCCGCATCTGGGCAGCTTTGTTGTCGATGAGGGGGATCTGCTGCCGTTCGGCTGCCAGGATAACACCCTTGCGTCCCGTTTTGTCTGCCGCGTGACCAGGAAAGAGAACCTGGAGAGCGCCAATCAGATGTTTATCCATCTGGTGGAGGAATGCCATAAGAGAGGCATCCGTGTGATCCTGGACGGTGTGTTTAACCACTGTGGCTCCTTTAACAAATGGATGGACAGGGAGCGCATCTACGAAAAACAGCCCGGTTACGCTAAAGGTGCTTATGTTTCCGGGGACAGCCCGTACCGGTCCTTCTTCCATTTTACGAATGAGCATCAGTGGCCGTACAATGGCTTTTATGACGGATGGTGGGGACACTCCACGCTTCCCAAGCTGAATTATGAGGGCTCGGAAAAGCTGGAACAGTATATTCTTGATATCGGCTGCAAATGGGTCAGCCCGCCGTTCTGCGCGGATGGCTGGAGGCTGGACGTGGCGGCGGACCTGGGGCACAGTCCGGAGTACAATCACACATTCTGGAAGAAGTTCCGCTCGGCGGTCAAGAAGGCCAATCCGGAAGCGATCATCCTTGCGGAGCATTACGGGGATCCCGGCAGCTGGCTGCAGGGAGATGAATGGGATACCGTCATGAACTATGACGCCTTCATGGAGCCCCTGACATGGTTCTTTACCGGAATGGAAAAACACAGCGACAGCTATGACGAAGGCCTTCGCGGAAACGCGGACAGCTTTATGGATACCATGCGGTATCACATGACCAGCTTCATGGGCCCGTCGCTTCAGGTCGCGATGAATGAGCTTTCCAATCACGACCATTCCCGCTTTCTGACAAGAACGAATCAGAAGGTCGGAAGGATGGATCATTTTGATTACGATGCGGCATCGGACGGCATTGTGCCTGCCATCATGCGCGAGGCTGTCGTTCTGCAGATGACCTGGCCGGGAGCGCCGACCATCTATTACGGGGATGAGGCAGGCGTGTGCGGCTTTACGGATCCGGACAACCGGAGAACGTATCCGTGGGGACATGAGGATGAAAAAATGCTTCAGTTCCACAAAAGCGCGATCCATCTTCACAAAACATATAAGGTATTCCGCTCAGGCTCGCTGATCTTTCTTCACGGAGATTACAACGTGCTTGCGTATGCTCGTTTTGACGACCGGGAAAAGATCGTTGTTCTCTTCAACAATAATGCTGAGGAAAAGGAGATCGATTTCCGCGTGCGGCCTGCAGGTATTGAGGATGGCACCGTGCTCAGGAGCATCTTCATGACCAATGAGAGCGGATATAATGAATCAGAAGTGGACTTTCCGGTATCCTTCGGCAGGATCCGTGTCCACATGTCAAAACATTCCTCTGTTGTGTTGAAGGCAATAAAGGAAACTGAAGGAGATCTTACATGAAAATAACAGTACTTGCCGGCGGAAACAGTACAGAGAGAGATGTATCCATCGTATCCGGCACTCAGGTATGCAAGGCGCTGCGGTCCATCGGACACCAGGCCGTTCTCGTGGATGTTTGTTTCGGAGCGCCGGAAATGGACCCGGAAAAAGCTTTTGAAGGGGAGTATGATACGGAAGCAGCCGCGGAGTGGATGCGCTCCTGCACGGGCCGCCTTTCCGAGATCAGGGAAAGACGCAGCTTTTTCGCGGACGGACTCCTGGAGCTTTGCTCCGCGTCGGATACTGTCTTCATGGCTCTGCACGGGCAGAACGGAGAAGACGGAAAAATACAGGCAGCCTTTGAGCTGATGGGCATCCGCTATACGGGCTGCAATTACCTGGGAAGCGCCATTGCCATGGATAAAGAACTGGCGAAGCAGATCTTCCGGGAGAGCGGCGTTCCCACACCGGCTGGCATCGTGGTGCGAAGGCGCGATGAGGTCCGGCCTGCCGCGAAGAATGTTGTCGGCCTGCCCTGCGTTGTGAAGCCGAGCTGCGGCGGATCAAGCGTTGGCGTTTCCATCGCCCGCACCGAAGAAGAATACGAAAAGGCTCTTGAAGAAGGCTTCCGCTATGAGGATGTGCTCCTTGTGGAGCAGTACATTGACGGACGGGAGTTTTCCGTGGGCGTTGTGGACGGAGAAGTATATCCCGTCATTGAGATCGCGCCGATCGAGGGCTTCTACGATTATACGAACAAGTATAAGGCGGGATCCACCATCGAGACCTGCCCGGCGGACCTTCCCGCAGACCTTACCGAGGAGATGCAGTCGACGGTCCTGGATGCTTACAGGGCGCTCCGTCTGCAGGGGTACGGAAGAATCGATGTCATGATGGATAAGGAGAATAACATCTACTGCCTGGAGGCAAACACACTTCCCGGCATGACCCCGACCAGCCTGCTTCCTCAGGAAGCGGCAGCGCTCGGCATTGATTTCGCGCATCTGTGCGAGAAGCTTGTGGAAATATCCCTGCGGTAAGAGGGAAAAGCTGAGAATAACGGCCAATACGTTGGAGGATGATACTATCATGAAAAACATGACTCTGCGCAGGATCGCGGAAGAGTGCAGCGGCATTCTGCATACAGGAAAAGGGATGGAAGCTGCAGCGGCAGCTCCGGTCGAAGGCATAACGACGGACAGCCGCGCTGTCAGGGAAGGATTTCTTTTCGCGGCGCTGAAAGGCGAACGGGTCGACGGCCATGATTACATAGGGCAGGCCTATGATAAGGGGGCTGTCTGCGCCCTTACGGAAAAGGATCTTCCGGAAGTGACAGACAAATGCTGGATCCGGGTGCGTTCCGTTATGGAGGCGCTCGCGCTGATCGCCCGCGCCTACCGCAGGGAGCTGGGCATTCCGGTCGTTGGAATTGCTGGAAGCGTGGGGAAGACGAGCACGAAGGAGATGGTTGCGTCTGTCCTTTCACAGAAGTACCGGACCCTGAAAACACAGGGAAACCTGAATAATGAGCTCGGTGTTCCGCTGACGATCTTTTCGATCACAGAGGAGCATGAGATGGCTGTCGTGGAGATGGGCATCAATCATTTCGGCGAGATGCACCGCCTGGCCAACATGGCGCGGCCGGACATCTGCGTAATGACCAATATCGGCGAGTGCCATCTGGAGTACCTGATCGACAGGGACGGCGTGCTTCGCGCGAAGACGGAGATATTTGATTTCCTGAAACCGGACGGACACATTGTGCTGAATGGTAATGATGATAAGCTGGTGACGGTAAAGCCGGTGAACGGCGTCGAGCCCGTGTTCTTCGGCCTGAAGGACAATATGCCTGAGAATGCAGCCGCGGAAGGGGCAGAGCTTTCTTACTGGGCGGATAACATTGGCGAACCGGGACTGGACGGAACTTTCTGCACCATCCACACCCCGCAGGGATCCTTTGATGTGACGGTTCCGATTCCGGGCATGCATTATCTCATGAATGCCCTGGCAGGCACAGCCGTCGGATGCATCTGCGGCCTGACCCTTGACGAGATCCGCCGGGGAATTGAGAACGTACAGCCGGTAGGCGGACGTTTCCGCATCATCCGGGGCGGACGGTATACACTCATCGATGACTGCTACAACGCAAATCCCGTGTCCATGAGGTCATCCCTTCATGTTCTCGGATACGCGAAGGGACGGCGTGTCGCGGTGCTGGGCGATATGGCAGAGCTCGGACCGGATGAGATCCGCTTTCACGAGCAGATCGGTGAATTCGCCGCAGAAACAAAACCGGATCTGCTGGTGGGAATCGGAGAGAGGAGCCGCGCCCTCGTAGAGGCGGCCCGCAGGACGGATCCGGAGCTTAAGGCAGTCCATTTTGATGACGCAGAGGACTTTATAGCAGAGAGCGGAAAGCTTCTTAAGGAGGGAGACATCGTCCTTATCAAGGCTTCTCACTGCATGGAGTTTTCAAAGATCGTAGAGGCGCTCTCCTGAAGCACAGCGGAAAATGGTACTGCCGCGCCGTGCGCGGCGCGTAAAGACAGGATACATACGGAGATACTGAGAATACATGTTTGTGATCGCAGGCCTGGGAAATCCGGGCAGAAAATATGAGGGAACACGCCATAACTGCGGCTTTGCCGCGATCGATGTCCTCGCGGACCGGATCGGGACGCAGATCCGGACAGAAAAGTGCAAAGGGCTCATCGGATCCGGCGTGATCGGGGGGCAGAAGGTGCTCCTTGTCAAGCCGCAGACCTACATGAACCTGAGCGGGGAATGCCTCCGCGCTGTATGCGACTGGTATAAGGTCGACCCGGAGGAGGAGCTGATCGTGATCTGTGATGACATCAGCCTTCCGCCGGGGCATATCCGTATCCGCCGCAAGGGAAGCGCCGGAGGGCATAACGGCCTCAAGAACATTATTGCGCAGCTGGGAACGCAGAATTTCCGACGCGTTAAGATCGGCGTGGGGGAGAAGCCGGAAGGATACGACCTGGCGGATTATGTGCTTGGCCGTTTTCCGCTGGGAGAGCGGACAGGAATGCTGGAAGCCTATGACCGGGCTTCGAGGGCTGCCGCGGCTATGGTGACGCGCAGTATTGAGGATGTCATGAACGAGTTTAACACTCCGAAACAGAGCACACAGGAATAAGCATATATGAAAGCAATGTTTGCCCCCCTTCGTGAACTGGGAGGGTTTCAGGAGATCCGCAGCCGAATGCGGACGAATAAGGGACTGATCCTGGTGACCGGCTGTATCGATTCCCAGAAGGCGCATTTTATCGCCGGCCTGGGAGAAGGCATGCCGGTCCGGGTCATCGTAGCCCCCAATGATCTGCGAGCAAAAGAAATATACGAAAACTACCGCGTCTTTGACAGGAATGCTCTTCTGTTTCCTGCCAAGGATTTTATTTTCTTTCAGGCGGATGTGCACAGCAACCTG
>CADCOP010000062.1 GCA_902803065.1 uncultured Lachnospiraceae bacterium
AAATTTCCGAAAAAGAAGGAAAACACAGCCATGCCGGCAAAGACCAGCAGACCGCTCTTCCACCCGTATTTCGCGGCATAGATCACCATGGGGATCGGAAGGATGTAGATGAACATCTCCTCAAACAGCCCGCCTGTCTGCCGGTTCATCAGAAGCAGCAGCGTAAAGAGAGCAATGATCATAGCGCCTGTTGTGATCCGGATCGTGTTTCTGTTATATCGTTCCATTGGTCAGTAAGTATCCTTTCATGCTTCATTTTTCAGCCGCCGATCAGTTCAAGGAGCTGCTCCCTGCTCATCTGTCCGAGGGACTCTGCCTCGCCCGACAGGATCGCGTCTGCCAGATCCGCCTTTGAATTCTGCATCTCAAGTATCTTATCCTCGATCGTATTTCTGACGATCAGTTTAAACACCGTGACTTTCCTGGTCTGCCCGATCCTGTGAGCCCGGTCTGTTGCCTGGTTCTGGGCGGCAATATTCCACCAGGGATCGTAATGGATGACCATGTCAGCGCCGGTCAGGTTCAGGCCGGTGCCGCCCGCCTTCAGAGAGATCAGGAACACAGGCACGCTTCCTTCGTTAAAGGCATGCACGAGCCGGAGCCTTTCCTCCTTTGGCGTTGACCCCGTGATCCTGTAAAAAGCGATGTCCTCTGCCGCCAGGTCCTTCTCGAGCAGCTCAAGCATTGATGTAAACTGTGAAAACACCAGCATGCGGTGTCCGCCATCGATCGCGCTCTTGATCAGTTCCAGACAGGCTTCCCTCTTCGCGGATGGTCCGTCATACTCTGCCAGGAGCCCCGGATCGCAGCAGATCTGCCGGATCTTCGTCAGCTCCGCAAGAATCTGTATGCGCCTGCTGTTCATATCCGCTCCGGCTTCAAGGAGGGAACGCATATGGACCACCTGTCCGTCATATATCCTCTGCTGCTCCGGCTCAAACCTCGCGTAGCGCACCTCCTCAAGCTTATCGGGAAGATCTTTTAAAACATCCTTTTTCAGCCTGCGGAGAATGAAAGGCGCGACCATTCTCCGGATCCTTGCGGTCACTTCCTCATTCTTTTCGCGTGTGACGGGAATCTCGATCTGCGAGCGGAATGTACTGTATCCGTACAGATATCCGGGCATCAGGAAGTCAAAGATGCTCCACATTTCGCTCAGTCTGTTCTCGATCGGAGTTCCGGTCAGCGCGCACCTGTGCCTGCTCCGGATGATCCTGACAGCCTTGGATACCGCTGTCTGGGGATTCTTTATGTACTGTGCCTCGTCCAGGACCTCCCAGAAGAATTCCTTTCCCTCATAGAATGCGGCGTCTCTCTTGAGAAGGTCATAGGAGGTGACCAGCACATCCGTTTGCTCACTGCTCTCAGAGCCGCCGGCCGGATCCGGAAATGCCGCATCCAGTATATCCCGCCGCTGGAGAAGGTTTCCTGTCACGGTCCGGACCGCAAGCTGCGGGGCGAAACGCCGGAATTCCTCCTGCCAGTTGTACACAAGCGACGCCGGGCAGATGATCAGGGAAACGCCTGACTCTCCGTTCTCCTTCGCGGCAAGCAGGACGCTGATCATCTGGAGCGTTTTTCCAAGTCCCATGTCATCGGCCAGGATTCCTCCGAAGCCTGCTTCCGCCAGGGTCCGCAGCCATTTGTACCCGTACACCTGGTATTTTCGCATGACCGTGACAAGCGGCGGCGGGACCTCATAGTCTGAATCAGCGACCGTCTTGAAATTCTTGACGAGCGCGCGGAACCTCCTGTCCCTGTCCGCAGCAATACCCTCATGCTCCTCGATCATTTTATCCAGATACAGCGCCCTGTACAGAGGCAGATGGAGCTTCCCCCTGACAAAATCCCTGACCGGGATATTCATGCTGTCAAAAACAGAGCGCAGCATCTCCAGCGAATCCGGGCGGTCGAGCATCACAAAATCGCCGTTTCTGAGCCGGTGGTATTTTTTCCGGCTCCGGTAGCTCTCCAGCACCTCCAGAAGCTCTTCCGGCGTCATGTCCTCACTCTGGATGCTCAGGTCCAGCAGGCCGCTCTCTACGCTGACGCCGATCCGTATCACGGGTGTGCTGCGGATCTTCAGCCTGTTAAAAGCATTCGTCCCGGACACATTTCCCATGCGCATGAGTTCCCGGATGCCGCCATCCAGGATGCGGAAGATGGCATCATCGTCCTTCTCGCAGAAAAATATCTTCTTCTCAGGATCGTAGGACGGGAATATTCTGCCGACAGCTTCCGCCGTCCTCCTTTCCTGCCGGATGTCCCTGTAACCGGTCCAGGCCGGAATGGCTGTCGCCGCCGGAAGAAGGTCATATTTCTCTTCATCGTAGCTGACGATTGCCCGGCATTCGATCACTCCATCCTCCAGGTCCAGGAGAAAATCGAAGGTTCCTTCCGGCGGCAGGATCTCCGCTACGGCTTCTTCATCCATCTCCTTAAGTTCTATGCACGGGTTGTTTCTCAGTTCCGGAAGAACCCGGTAATAGAATTCTGAAAGACTCTGCAGCCCGATCTCAAAATGGATCCGGTCTCCGGAAGCTATTTTCATAAAAGGTTCGAGCATCCTGCGGTCTTCCTCCGACAGGCGGCTGAAAGAGCTGTCTTTGCGGAAATATAAACCGCGGTTTCCCCGGATCAGCTCCGGAAGCGTGCCTTCGACAAAAACGCCCGCAGCCTTCCCCTTCTCATTTAAAATGATCCCCGTTCTTAAAGATACCTTTGGATGAACATTCTGCAGGACCACCTCAGTGATGTCTGTCTGGCCCGTCTTATCCCGAAAAGGAATCCGTTTTCCCTCTGCTGCATCGTAGAACTCGTCTGCGGCGGATCCCTCAAGAGCGACTGCCTCACGGGCCCCGCTGCCCGAAGGCACATAACCGATCCACTCGATCAGCCTGCGCCGCAGGTTCTCATGCTCATGTACGCGTGCCTTAATAAACTCATAGTAAGGCCGGGACTCATCAGTAAATGTTTCTGTCGCGAAATGGATGGCGCTGCGTTTTCCGAGCACAAGCGTCTCATGGTTTTCACAGGCGGAAACCAGCTCCCCGCAATTCTTCAGAACATACATTTTCCCGTTTCCGATCCGGAAGGAGATCTTATAGCCTTCCTCGTCAGAAAACATCGCCGGCTCCAGACATACGGTCTTTGTCTCATGGAGCAGCTCTGTCAGCTGGGATTCCATCCGCAGGTCCCCGAAGGATCCCAGAAGCTTCTCTCCCTCCCAGTCTGTCGCGTCCCCGGGATCATATTTCCGGATATAATCGCGTACAAGCATGAGAAACGCCAGCTCATGCGCGCAGATCTCTCTCCTGGTGAAAAAGGAATGACGGACCGGGAGTGTATGCGAGCAGAAAGCACAGGAGACCTCCACCGTTTCTCTGTCTGTAAAACTGACAGTCAGGGGCTCTTTCACCCCATTAGAAATGAAGAAGCCCTTTGCCGTTCCGGTCAGCTCACGGAAGCCGAAAAGCAGCTGATACTCTGTCGAAAAGCTCTCCAGAACGACTCTCTTCTGTTCGTACAGCACAAGAGCCTCCTGGTACGTTCTACCGGAAAAGACCATTCCGTCCGTGATCCTCTCCATGTCAAAATAGAAGGTCTTTCCATCGGCTGCCGGGGCAAATGGTTCTGCCTCCGAAAATCCGTCTTCGTCCTCGGGTTCAATACCCCTGCCCGCGTCCCAGGCATACAGAACGGCAGCCGCGTGCCGGCATGGCAGTCCCTGCTTTCCTTCGGCGCAGGTACAGCAGAATTCCGGCTCCCTGAGATTCAGATTTTTTATATACACGCGGAACACCTCTGTCCCCAGTACCCTCGCGATCGCGCTGTTTGTGCTGAAGATGGCTCCTTTGACCCGCTGTTTCCTGTAATCGTACAGTCCTTCCGCCAGAGTTTCCCCGGCAAAAAAATGTTTCCAGTTCAATCGTACGCTCCTTACCCTTATTCCGCAGGAAGAGGGCTCCTGCTTGCTTCTGAGGAAGAGATCCGGCCGCGCCGCAGTGCTTCTTAAAAATCACCGGATCTTATTCATCATACCACATAAAACAGGCCGCTGCCCATAGCGGGAAGCGGCCTGCCGGAAATATCTTATAAAAGAACTGCTGTTAAGTGTACTGCCTGGGATCAGCCGGCATAAGCTGCTGCGTTCACTCCGGCGATTCTTCCGAATACCGTGAAGTCAGCAACGGCATTTCCGCCAAGGCGGTTTGCGCCGTGAACTCCGCCGGTAACTTCGCCTGCAGCATACAGTCCCGGGATCACATTTCCCTCTGTGTCAAGAACTTCTGCTGCCGTATCGATCTTAAGACCGCCCATGGTATGATGAATGCCCGCAGTGACCTTGATCGCGTAGTACGGAGCAGTGTTGAGCGGGTTCGCGTAGCTTGTACGTCCGAATTCCGGATCTTCCTTGGCTTCAACGCATGCGTTCCAGTCATTCATGGTCTGCTCAAATACAGCCGGGTCGATCCCGAGGTTTTCTGCAAGCTCAGCGTAGTCAGCGCCTTCGATCGTATAGCCCTTGTTGATGTAGCCCTGGATAACGCTGGAAGCGTCCACCATTGCCTGGTCAACGATCAGATAGCTGTAGCTTCCCGGCTGAGCGATCTCAGCTGCGGATACAACATCACGGGTCAGGACTTCATCAATGAAACGCTTGCCGTCCTGGTTCACCAGGATAGCTCCGTCTCCGCGAAGGCCTTCTGTGATCAGGGCTGCCGTATCAAACTGTACTGTCGGGTGGATCTGGATCTGATCCATGTCAACTGTTGCTGCACCAATGGCTTCAGCCATCTCAATGCCCTGTCCGAGGATGCCGGGAGCATTCGTTGTCATAAATCCTTCAAGATCCGGATTCAGTTCAGCGACCTTCTCAAGGTTTGCGCCGAAGCCGCCGCTTGCAAGGATGACTGCCTTAGCGTTGACTGTGACTTTTCCGCCGTCTGCGCCTTCTGCCTCAACTCCGACAGCCTTTCCTTCCTCGTCTGTAAGGATGGCGACAGCTGTTGTGTTCAGCATGAGGTTGACCCCGCGGTCTTCAATGTTCTGCTGAAGGATCGGGATCATGTATGCACCGACAGAAACTGTTTTTCCTTCTTCATTGACCGGACGATGGATTCTCTTGACGGAAGCGCCGCCGAATGCTCCTACGCTCGGAAGCGGAGCGCCGATGGACTCTAGCCATGTGATGGCGTCAGCGGAGTTGCTGCAGAGTGTGTGTACCAGCTCAGGGTCATTCAGGCCTTTTCCGCCGATCATGGTATCCAGCTCCATCAGCTCGACAGAGTCAAAGTATCCTTCCGGATCTGCCTGGTAAGCATCCCACTGCTCTTTCACGGTTGCTGCCAGTGCGGTAACTGTTTCGTTATCTGCCCAGGAATCAGCTGCTGTCTGCAGTGTTTTCTCAACGCCTGCTTCCTCAGCGAACTCATTCTCATCCTGATTCGGAGTGTGGGCCGCGTTCAGACCGCCGGTGGAGCGAACGGAGTTTCCGCCAACCATCGCCTGGCTCTCCACGATAACGACACTGCGGCCTGCGTCAGCTGCCTCGATGGCTGCTGTCATGCCTGCGCCGCCTGCGCCTACGATAACAACGTCCGCATCGATCACCTGATCTTCAACGGTACCTTCTGTTGTTTCTTCATCAGCAGCCGGCTCAACATCAAATACAGCAGGATCAATGCCGGCAGACTCAAGAGCCGCGCGGACCGCGTCCCTGATAGCTGAGCTTGTAACTGTAGCGCCTGAAATACCTTCTACCTGAATGCTCTGAGTGTCAACGATCTCTCCCGGAAGTGTGTCTACCGCGACGGAACCGATGCCCGGTGTCTCATTCTGCTCAGTTACTGTGACTGAAAAAATGTGATCTGCCGTAGCTACAACTTCAACCACGACCTCCCCATCGATGCCCTGTGCGGAACCCGTACAGGTAACTGCGTCTGCGGGAACCTCTACCGCCTCTGCAAAACAGGGGGCCGCGCTGAGGGCAGCCGCTGCAAGAAGAGCCGGAATCAACTGTGCGATTCTGAAGTGTCTTTTCATAATTTCCTCCGTAATATACTGTTCTGTTAAATTGTTAAATAATTAGCAGCATGTATATTATACATGATTCGCAGCAGCAAAACAATGCATTTTAAATGAATCTTACTGTCTCCAGAACCGGCGGCTGTACATGACCAGCTTGCGCATGGCCTTTGCCTCGATCTGCCTGATCCTCTCCCTGGTCAGTCCGAATTCTGCTCCGATCTGCTCCAGGGTCCTCATCTCTCCGTCACGGAGTCCGTATCTTTTGCAGATGACTTCCCTCTCTTTCTCAGTCAGCGTGTCCAGAGCTTTCCAGAGCTCCTCGCTCTGCATCTTCCGGATCGCGTTCTCCTCCGGGGAGAGGGTCTCCGCGTCCTCGATAAAATCCCCTACGCTGCTCTCCTCATCCTCCCCGACCGGAAGATCCAGAGAGAGCGGATCGCGCAGCGCCGTCAGCGCATCCTTCACGCGCTGCTCAGGAAGTCCCAGCTGCTCAGCGATCTCACAGGTATCCGGGTATCTTCCCTCCTGCTGCATATAGCTGCGGATCGTCTTCTGGACTTTTCCGGCCAGCTCCACCATATGCACCGGTACGCGGACTGTCCTTCCCGTATCCGCTACCGCCCTTGAGATCGCCTGGCGGATCCACCAGGTCGCGTATGTGGAAAACTTATAACCCAGGCGGTAATCAAATTTATCGATGGCCTTCATCAGGCCGATATTGCCCTCCTGCACAAGATCCGCGAAGCTGAGGCCGCAGCCGATATATCTGCGGGCTGTGCTGATCACAAGGCGGAGGTTTCCCTCGATCATACGCTGCCGCGCGTATGTATCGCCCTGCTCTATGCGAATCGCCAGCTCACGCTCCTCGTCCTGGCTCAGCAGCGGAAGCAGGCTGATCTCCTGCATGTACATTTTCATGGAATCAATGTCCTTCATGTCCTTATCCGCCTTCGCATCCGCAGTCGCAATGTTCTGTCTGTCATTCTTCATCCGCATGAATCCTCCCTGATCTTCCCCGATAAACGGCAGTTACCCTTTTACTTTGAAAGAGTACCATGCCTTCCCGGTGAAATCTATAAACCTGCGGTTTGATTTGGTCTTTTCTTCAGTACCGAATTATGGTATGGTTGAGAGCGGAAATGGCGCATGCGGCGGAAAAGCAGCGGGCC
>CADCOP010000063.1 GCA_902803065.1 uncultured Lachnospiraceae bacterium
CTTCGTCTGCACATTCGTGCCGACTCCGAGCTTCGGCGTTGAGCCGATCATGACACGGATCCTGCCGCTTCGCACACCGTCGAGCAGCTCATTTCTTTTCTTCTCATTCGTTCCCTCGTGGATATACGCGATCTGCGCGTCCGGAATCCCGCTCTCCGTGAGAAGGCGCCGGAGCTCGTCATAAATATTAAAACCTGCCTTCGGCGTTGACAGATCGCAGAACACGATCTGCGAAGTGCCCGGATACTCTCTGTAAACGGTCATTATATTTTCCGCGCAGACAGCCGCCTTGCACGGCGGGTCGGACCTTCGAAGGCTCTCCCCGCCGGTGAGCCGTATGTCAAGGCCGCATTTTCTTCCGTCGTTTGTCACATTCAGAAGGTTGTCCTCCTCGCGGTCCACCTTACCCTTCCGGATCAGATCCGCGCGTTCTGCCAGCGTTTTCATATACGCCGCCTGCCCTCCGGACCTCTTCACGACAACATCCGTGTACCCGCGAAAAACAGGAAGCCCCATCTCCCCGCTCTCCGGGCGGTAAAAATCACAGACAGATGAGAAGATGTTCATCAGCTGCGGAAGATGCCTGAACCTGTTAAAGCCCGCGCTCATGCGGTATCCCTGTGCGTCAACATCCATTCTTCCTTCGATCACCTCTTCCGTAAAGAGTCCCTTCCACTCGCTGAAACCGGTGATCCCGCAGAACTGAAGATCCTGCGGCTGCAGATACTGCTGGAACACATACAGATCGGTGATCGAATTCGACAGGATGGTTCCCGAGGCAAACACGATACGGCCGCCGCCTTCCTGAACACTGCGGATCTTGTCCATGAGCCGGATGCATTTTTCACTGCCCGCCGAGTGCATGCCAGCAAAGCCGGTGGCTCCGCTCACGGGAAGATTCTTGTAATAATGGGCTTCATCCACGAACAGGGCAGTGATGCCGAGCTCATCAAAGCAGCCGCTGACCGTTTTCTTATACGACAGCTGCAGTTTTTCAAGCTTCTTCTGAAGACGGCCGAGCTCGTTCTCCAGGGGTCTGCGTTTCGCCGCGTTCCAGGTCTCATTCATTCTGTCCTGGCACTTCCGGATCTTCTCCTTCTCGATTCCCTCATAGTACTTCAGGCTCATCGTAAACATGTCAAAGGAGCTCGAAGCCATATAGACGGCCGTATGGTCCTCTGTCCGTATTTTTCTGACTGATTCTGCCCTTCGCGCAGGCGTAAAGGCAGATGGCGGAATAACGAGGATGTCATCCTCCGGGTACAGCATGCGGTGCATCCTGACCGTCTGGTCAAATACATTATTCGGGACCACGATCATATTTTTTTCTGACAGTCCCATCCGCTTCAGTTCATGAGCCGCGCACACAAGTACATAGGTCTTGCCGGAGCCCACATCGTGAGCAACCAGCGTGTTCCGGCTCATCAGGATCCTTGCCACCGCGTTTTTCTGGTGCGGGTACAGTCTGACAGCCGGGTTCAGGCCCGGAAGTTCGAGAAAACTCCCGTCGATCCGGCTGATCCTGTAACCCGTGATCGAGCGGTAGAGCGAAGGCAGAACATTTGCCACCTCCGGATCCTTCCTGAAAAACTTCACATATTCCTGCTGTATGAGCCTCGCCTTCTCCTGCGCCGCCTCCGTCTGGTTTCTGTTCAGGACCCGCTCTTCTCTCCCGTTCACATAATTGTATGAAATATCATAGACCTTCGGCTGTCTTCCGTTGATCAGGTCCCGGCAGATCTGCAGGCCGGTCATTCTCTCCGTCCCATACCTGACCTCGTTCAGGACCTTTGCCGGATCCGAGTTTTTCCGGACCGACCAGGTGTTGTAATAAGGATCCCGCTCCACGGCCGGCATCGTGCTCATCCCCAGAAGAGAAGCGATGAATTTAGCAAGAATATATGCCGGCATGTAAGCGTAGCCCATCGGCAGCACATCATCCTCATCGGGCGATACAGGAGGTATTTTTCTCTCCAGGTCCTCCAGCAGCCGCACGTTAACAGCGAAGCAGTGATACTTCGCATGCATCTGCCTGGCCTTCTCAAGCAGGACATATATGTTTTTTCCGCTGACATACTGTGACGGAAGCATCCATCCTTCACATCTGTCGCGGACCCTGTCATACACTTCCGGATCCTGTATGATCCCTCTCCCGTTCAGCAGGCGGATCAGCTCATCCGTCGTCTCGCCCGAGAGTTCGGACATGTACTGCAGATCCGGGTATCCGCGCATATTCAGCGACCGTATCAGAGCGTCACCGGGGGAAAGCTTTTTCTCCGGCTCATCCTCCCTGAGATCCGCGCCGTAATCGATCGGCAGCTCTTCAACAACCGCCGCATTTCTGGTTTTTCCGTTCATCCGGCATCCTCTCTTTCCTGCCGCCGGTCCGGACAGTCCTCTGATCCGGACAGGGCATGGAGTCTCTATTCTTATTATCCGTCCCGGATGCCCTTCAGGTAAATAAACCGCAGGTTGAATAGCCGCACACAAAAAGGCTGCCGCACCAGGCAAAATGAATTGCTCAGTGCGGCAGCCCCGCTTTGTATTTATAACAAACTGTTTATTTCTGTACTCCCCGGATCGCCTGCAGGAGGATATCCACGCAGGTATCGATCGAAACGCTTCCCATGTCGATACAGATATTAAAATTATGGCAGTTATCCATATCGCGTCCGGTATAATGCTTGTAGTAATTGTTTCTCGCGGCGTCTCTCTTCGCGATATACTTATCGAGGTTCTTTCCTTTGGCCTCCTCCAGTTCAGAAGCCCTTTGCCTGCGCTTTTCAATATCCGCGTACAGGTAAATGTCAAAGGAAGGAATCCCTGCTTCCTGCAGGACAAAATCAGCGCATCTTCCGACAATGATGCACGGAGATTTCGCAAGTTCAAAGATCACATTCTTCTGCGCAAGAAAGATCTCACTGTAGATATCCGGGTAAGAACCGACCGTAGCATTCATAAGATCATTGAACAGTCTGCCCGGACCGCTCATCGCCTCACCATCCTGCTCTATCTCCTCGTAAGAGTACCCGCTCTGCTCGACAGCCTTCCTGATAAAATCCTTGTCATAATAGGGAATGCCGAGTTTTTCAGAAAGCCTTGCAGCGACAGAACGGCCGTATGCCGCGTACTGTCTGTTGATCGTGATGATAGGTAATGTTTTTTCTCCCATGTCTTTTCCTCATTTCAGGCAGATATAATAAATCC
>CADCOP010000064.1 GCA_902803065.1 uncultured Lachnospiraceae bacterium
AGAAATTATAAAAATAACAAACAAATAATAAAAAGATTGCGAAAGCATAACAACTCGTTGCAAGATAGAAACGGAAACTTTATAATTAATTCGTGTCTGTTCTGCCCTGTTTTCGACAGCGAAAACACGGGTGTTGAAGTATAAAGGAGTTGTTATGAGAAACGCGTTGGTCTCCAGAATCAGTAAGTATACAGTTGCCTGGCTTGCAGCCGCAGCGATCGCTTTGGCGGCTATGGCGCCTTCAATACCGGCGAAAGCGGCGAGCAATGAAGAGACGGCTTTCTTTTATCTGACTGATACGCTGGGATTTAATGTAGCAGCGGCGTGCGGGATCATGGCAAACATCCGGCATGAATCCAATTTCCATCCCGGAGCAGGAAGCTGGGGCGGTGCATATGGCCTCTGTCAGTGGATGGGAGGACGCCTTGACGGCCTTGATTACTACTGCTGGGATCACGGATTTGACTCCGAATCAATGGCCGGGCAGCTGTCCTATCTCACTCATGAACTGAGAAGCTATTATCCGAGCCTTTACAGATATCTGATGAACCTGGATAACTCCAGCGAGGCCGCGTATAATGCCGCTTACAGGTTCTGCTATGACTTTGAGAGACCGGCGGACAGGAGCGGGCAGTCCAACAGCAGAGGAAATCTTGCTGCAGGCACATATTGGAACAGATATAAGATCTACGCTTACGATCAATGGATCGAGACGAAACTCGGCACAGTTTATCACTACACAGACGGAACACTCCACTATGGATGGCTGGAACTGGACGATGAACGGTTCTATCTCGACCAGGACGGTATCCTGAAAAAGGGCCTGTTCTCAGCGGAAGGCGACAGTTACTTCTCTGACGAGGACGGAGTACTTCAGTATGGCTGGCAAGAGATTAACGGCAACAAATACTATTTTGACGAGGAAACAGGAAAGATGCTGGTAGGCTGGAGAGAAGTCGATGGCAGGCTGTCATTCTTTGACAGCAACGGCAAGATGACCAGCGTCAATTCCTTTAATGAAAAGAATAATATCACTGACGCGGAAATCGCAAGTTCCGTGATCGAGAAGGAGATAGAGCAGGAAGTCACGGTAAACGCTCCTTCCGTGGATCCCCTTCCTCTCCCCGATAAGCTTTCCGACGTGGCACAGACAATCCAGGAAGCGGGGTCAGGTTCTCAAAGTTCAGCTGCATCTGTTGCAACTCCCGGCAAGGAGACACAGATCAACCCCGAGGATTACAGACCCAGTGATGCCGTAAACGGAAATACTATTGATACATCGAAACTTGAGGTTGGAGAAGGCGACAAGGGAGAAATCGTGATGGGCGAAGATCCGGCTTTAAGCACGCCGGATGAGTCCAAAGTCGTTTTTGAACAACCGGAATAAGGCACATGTAATAATGAATCAGACTGCGGTCGTAAGAACTAATCTTACGGCCGCATTTTACCGATGAAAACGGAGGTCTGCATGATCAGGAAATCAGATTTGGAAATATACGGAACACTCGGGCCGGCCTGCAGAGATACAGAGATCCTAAGGCAGATATTTGCCGCCGGAATAACCGGCATGAGACTCAATCTGTCCCACGGCACGCTTGATGACAGCGCGCCGATGATCGAAGCTTTTCACAGAGCGGCCGGCCTTGAAGGAGTAAGTCCTTCGCTCCTGATCGATATGCAGGGACCGGAACTGAGGATCGGCAATGTGAAAAAAGGGCTTTCTGCGGTGCAGGGAGATACTGTCAGCCTGTCGGTAAGAGACGAACCTGCTGAAGAACCGGATGTGATTCCTGTACCCCGCGAGATATTCGAGCATTACGAGCCGGGAATGATTGTTATGATCGATGACGGCAAGATCCGCCTTCGCCTTAATAAGCGGGATGACACCGCCCGTATCAGGAGAATTCAGGCGACTGTTCTAACGGGAGGGCCGGTGCTCAGCAGAAAGAGTATTGCAGTAGAGGGCATGTCCGTCACGGGAAGCACTCTCACGCAGCAGGACCTGCTGAACCTTAAATGCGCTTCGAAAGCCGGTGTCACCGATGTGATGCAGCCCTTTGTACGCGGTGAAAGAGACCTGATGGAAGTGAGAAAGGCGATGGCTGAATGCGGGGCCGGGAACTGCAGGCTGTTTGCCAAAATAGAGAACAGGGAAGGGATCAGAGCCGTAGAAGAGATCCTTCCTCACACGGATATGCTTGTCATCGCAAGAGGAGATCTTGGAAATGCTGTACCACTCTGGGAACTGCCCAGGGTACAGAAAGAAATATCGGAGAAATGCCTCTTAGCTGAAGTTCCCTTTATGGTGGTTACGCAGATGCTTGCGAGTATGGAACACTCACCGGTGCCGACCAGGGCAGAGGTGTCAGATATCTTTAACGCTGTGAGCGACGGAGCATCAGCTGTCATGATCACCGGGGAATCCGCTTCAGGCCTGTATCCTGTGCTTGCATCCAGGTACCTTGTAAAGACAGCATTGGAAGGCCTTAAGTGGAGAAAAGAAAGAGAAAAGCAGAGTTGATGCATTCTCCCGGAAATTATGCTATCATTAAAAACTGGAAATGCAGCAAAGCACTGATATTCAGGAAGAGGTGAAATCATGAGATGTCCCTACTGCGGAAAGGATGATACGAGAGTAATTGATTCAAGGCCGGTGGAGGATAACAAT
>CADCOP010000065.1 GCA_902803065.1 uncultured Lachnospiraceae bacterium
GCTCTCCATGTTAGCGCCATCCTGGTTCCATCTCTGAAGATCCTTTGTCGGCATGGAAACGCCAACCTTCTCACCTTCTGCAAATGCTGATGTAGCGAATGCTGCTACTCCCAGTGCTGCAACTGCTGCTGCCACAACGATTCTCTTTTTCATATGAATTCCTCCTTTATTGAATTCAGCATGATTTTTATGCTGATGATATAATAACACATTCAGACTGGATTTGGTTGCTTTTTTTCGTGATTTTTTATACAAAAAAAGCCCCGCTGTTTTGAAAGCAGGACTTTTTTGCTCAAAAAGAAGAAAAATCGCATTATTTTGTTATATGTTATGTGCATAGCACACTTTCCGCGCAGAGGGCGGCTCTATCTTACCGAAAACGTATACACTGTTTTTGTGTCATACTTCTCTCCGGCCTTCAGCAGCGGGCTCGCAAAGCCTTCCTGGTTAATCGAGTTCGGATAATACTGACTCTCAAGGCAGAAGCCGTGGCGTTTGCCGTAGACCACGCCTCCCTTTCCCGTCTGCCCCGGAGTGATGCAGTTGCCTGCGTAGAACTGTACGCCGGGAAGATCCGTGCTGGCCGTCATGCAGATGCCGGTCTTCGGGCAGTAGACCTGCGCGAACTGTTCCACAACTCCCTTTTCCCGCTTGATCACGAAGTTATGGTCATAGCCCTGGACAAATTTAAGCTGTTCAAAATCAGCTTCGATATCCTGCCCGATGGGCTTTGCCTGCCTGAAATCCATGGGAGTGCCTTCCACCGGAGCGATCTCTCCGGTCGGGATCGCCTGGCTGTCCCGCACAGGCGTATAATAACCGCAGCGAAGAAGCATCTCATGGTCTTCGATGGAACCGCTGTCATGGCCGCCCAGATTGAAGTAGACATGGTTCGTCATATTCGCTACTGTATCCGCGTCGCACTCTCCTTCATAATGAAGTATCAGAGAGTTTTCAGCTGTAAGCGTATATGTAACGCAGACTTGGAAGTTTCCCGGATACCCCTGCTCCAGATCAGCGTCCTTCAGGGAAAATGTTACGCTGTCATCGGAGATTCTCTCCGTTTCCCACTGTCTCTTGTCAAAGCCGTTCAGTCCGCTGTGAAGATTATTCTCATTATCATTGATATCGAGCTGATATTCTTTTCCGCCGATCGAAAAACGTCCCTTATCGATGCGGTTTCCGCTTCTTCCTATGACTGCTCCGAAAAAGCAGGAGTTCTCGTAGTACCCCTCCGGGCTGTCATAACCAAGGACGATATCTCTGACCGTCTCATTCTTATCCTGCATGCGCACAGAAACGATCGTTGCTCCCAGATCCGTCAGGTCAACCTGCACGCTCCCGTTGTCGATCGTGTAGAGTGTCAGTTCTTTTCCTTCTTTCGATGTCCCGAAAGCTTTTTTTGTTACCGCCATTTCCTTCTCCTTTTCTGAAACCGGGCGCATTTCCTCAGGGAAATGCGCCCGGCCACGGTTCAGTTCATTATGAACGATGGGTGAACATTATTTGAAAGGGTTCTCTCCCTTGTACGGCAGGCATGCCGGCTGATTATATCCGAGTTCTTCGTCAGCTACGCCGAGCATCTTAAGAGCATCGAACAGAGCTTTTCCGTAATGGCCGAATGCAACAGCGCCGTGATGCGGGAAGTTCTTTCCGATCAGCCAGTAACGGTAGAAGCGGCCCATCTCCGGAATAGCGAAAACGCCGATGCCGCCGAAAGATCTTGTTGCGACCGGAAGGACCTCGCCCTCAGCCACATAGGCGCGCAGTACGTTGTCCGCTGTGCTCTGCAGGCGGTAGAATGTGATCTTGCCCGGAACGATGTCGCCTTCGATGGTTCCGTCGCACCAATCCTGCGGATGAGTCCTTGCCATGATTCTCTGGTAGGACAGATGCGGATTGCAGACCTTTGTGGAGCATGTGTTTCCGCAGTGGAAGCCCATGAATGTATCCGTAAACTTGTAATCGAACTTACCGGCGATGGACTCGTCGTACATATCGTGCGGTACGGAGTTGTTGATGTCGAGCAGGGTAACCTCTTCCTGGCTGATGCACAGGCCGATATACTCGGAAAGGGTTCCGTAGATATCAACTTCGCAGCTTACCGGAATGCCTTTTCTCATCATGCGGCTGTTTACATAGCAGGGAACGAAGCGGAACATATCCTGGAATGCCGGCCAGCACTTTGTGGTAAGAGCCACATACTTGCGATAGCCTTTATGCTCCTCGATCCAGTCAAGCAGGGTCAGCTCATACTGAGCAAGCTTTGTGAGCATGGCCGGACGCTTTCCGTCTTCATAACCCATCTCAGCTGCCATATCAGCTTCCACTGCCGGAATACGCTCGTCTCCCTCATGCTTCTGATATGCTTCGAACAGGTCCAGCTCGGACTCTTCCTCGATCTCAACGCCCATGTTGTAGAGCTGCTTGATTGGAGCGTTGCATGCCAGGAAGTTCTGCGGTCTCGGGCCAAAGCTGATGATCTTGAGGTTTGTAACGCCCTCGATCACGCGCGCGACCGGAAGGAACTCATGGATCATGTCAGCGCACTCTTCGGCGTTTCCAACCGGATATTCCGGAATATAAGCCTTAACGTTGCGCAGTGCAAGGTTGTAGCTGGCGTTCAGCATACCGCAGTAAGCATCTCCGCGGCCGTCGAGAAGATCGTTCTGGCTCTCTTCTGCTGCAGCGATGACCATCTTCGGTCCGTCAAAATGCTTTGCAAGCAGTGTCTCGGCGATCTCCGGTCCGAAGTTTCCAAGATAGATGCAGAGGGCGTTGCAGCCGGCCTTCTTTATATCTTCAAGGGCGTTGACCATATCAATCTCGCTCTCAATGATGGTGATGGGACATTCATAAATGTCATCTTTCCCGTACTTTGCTTCATAAGCCGCAACAAGGGCTTTTCTTCTGTTCTCTGCCAGGGAAGCCGGGAAGCAGTCTCTGCTGACTGCGACGATACCCAGTTTGATCTTCGGAATGTTGTTCATTTTTTTCCTCCTTAAAAAATATAATGTTCCACTGGCCGGCATGACCGGTCAGACAGTTCACTCAGCCATATCCTCTCACGCTTACAGGATGGACAGGTTCTCGCCGATGAGTCCCATCGGGCTTCCTTCCGGAAGTCCTCCCTCCGGATGGCCGATCAGCCATTTGTTCTTTGCTGTCAGGTTTGCATCCTCGCCGCCTGCATGTTCTTTTTCAAGGTCTGTGTTGGTTCCTCTCGGAAGAACGATCACAACGCGGAAGCCTTCTCCGCCCGGACCTGCCGGAGCGTAATGCAGCGTTGTCGCGAACACCTCGACGCCCATGCCTGCCGGAAGCAGGAATGCTTCTGCCTTCGATGTGTCATATGTCATTTCATCGGTCACATCCGCGCGCAGCCCCACGATCAGGACAGCGTCTGTCTGTGCTATGTTCAGTTCGGAATCTCTGTGATACTCGAAAGCATTCAGCTTCGTGTTATGTCCGTTGCAGTACCCGATCTCGATGGGCATCTCGCCGTAGATCTTCGTCTGCAGCACTTCGAACACCGGAAGTGCCTCCAGTTCAGGCGCGGATGCTACGTAGATCACATCATCCGGGCACGGCTCCTTGGCCATCACATCCAGAAGTTCTGTAAAATCAACGCCTTCAATGATCCTTCCGTATTTTCTGAACGCAGGATCTGTGATCTTTTTGATCTCCATGCTCATGACTTCCTCCCTTTCCCGGCTTCAGCCGATCTGCCCGAACAGTTCCTTCACCGCCGGATAGATCCTGCGGAACTGATCATAACGGGCGTTATACTTCTCAACAAGTTCCGGATCCGGCTCGATGGTATCCACGATCCTGACGATAGATGCTGCTGCCTCTTCCACATTCGCGTAAGCTCCGCAGGCTACCATGGCAAGCATGGCCCCGCCCATGGACGGGCCTTCCTCGCAGGCCGGCACGTCGACCTTCAGTCCCATTACGTTAGCGATGATCTTTCTCCACAGCGGGCTCTTTGCTCCGCCGCCGACGATCTTTGTTCTCTCAAGGCTGATCCCGAGGGATTTCGCGATCTCAAGGCAGTCCCTGAGTCCGAAGGCCACACCTTCAAGAACGGCCTGCGTCATGTCCGCGCGCGTCGTATCCATTGTCATTCCGATAAAGGTTCCTCTGGCCGCGGGATCGTTGTGCGGGCTTCTCTCTCCCATAAGGTACGGAAGGAAGTAAACATGATTTTCGCCCAGCTTCTCAATAGCCTTCTGCTCATCCGCGTAGTTCTTCGTTCCGATGATCTCATCCATCCACCATTTATTGCAGGATGCGGCGGAAAGCATGCAGCCCATCAGGTGATAATGTCCGTCGGCATGGTCAAACGCGTGCAGCGCGTTGAAGCGGTCAACGCCGAACTTGTCAGAAGAGATGAAAATGGTTCCGCTGGTGCCCAGAGAGATATTGCACATGCCGCTGCCTACGGTTCCCGTGCCGACAGCTGCCGCAGCGTTGTCGCCGGCGCCCGCGGCCACGACCACATGGTCTCCCAGGCCAAGTTCTTCAGCAATGCTGCTCTTCACGCAGCCGACCGCTTCATAGCTCTCGAACAGCTGCGGAAGCTGCTCTTCCCTGACGGAGCAGATGTCCATCATCTCTTTTGACCACTTCCTGTTCTTAACATCAAGAAGCAGCATGCCGGAAGCATCAGATACATCTGTGCAGAATGTTCCGGTGAGGCGGTATGCCAGATAGTCCTTCGGAAGCATGATCTTGCAGATCTTTCTGAAATTCTCCGGCTCGTTATCCCTTACCCAGAGGATCTTCGGGGCGGTGAATCCCGCGAAAGCAATGTTCGCAGTGTACTCCGAGAGCTTTTCCTTGCCGATCACTGTATTCAGGTAATCGGTTTCCTTAAAGGTCCTGCCGTCGTTCCACAGTATTGCGGGACGGATGACCTGATCCTGATCGTCCAGGATCACAAGGCCGTGCATCTGTCCTCCGAAGCTGATGCCGGCCACTTCGCTTCTGTCACAGCCGTCCAGAAGCTCCTTCAGACCTTCCATTGACTGTTCATACCAGTCTTCCGGGTTCTGTTCAGACCAGCCCGGATGCGGAAAATACAGCGGATATTCCTTCGAAACGATCTTCCTGATCGCCCCGGTCTCATCCATCATGAGCAGCTTTACCGCCGATGTTCCCAAATCGATCCCAATATAAAGCATATCCCTCTCCTTTCTGTGCGTAGATGTGCCCGTGCACGTTACTCTCATCATAATGCAGAAATCAAGCATAATCAATATGATTTCTGCATTTTAATGATTTTTGTGAAATGTGCATATGTGCCCGATACAATTTTCTATTTGACGGCTATTCCAATGCCGTGTATCCTCAGAATGAATCATGTTGATTTCAGTATCCGGGAGGTCTCATTATGGTCACGATCCGGGAGATAGCAAGGCTGGCAAATGTTTCAAGAGGCACGGTAGACCGCGTACTCAATAACCGCGGCGGTGTCAGCGAAGAGACAGCCGTTAGGATCAGGGAGATCGCCGCCTCCCTCGGCTACAGGCCGAACAAGGCGGGCATCGCTCTGGCAGCGCAGAAAAAAAAGCTCCGTATAGGAGCTGTAATCTTCAGTAATGATAATCCCTTCTTTCAGAAGGTTCTTGATGGTGTCCGCGCAAAGGCTGAGGAGCTCTCTGCCTACGACTGTACAGTGCTTATCCGCATCGTTCCGTATGATGCCTCCGCGCAGGTCAAAGCCATCAGCGAGCTCGTTTCCGAACAGATCCACGGCCTGATCCTCACTCCATTCAACGATCCCCTGGTTGCCGGCAAGATCAACGAGCTGAGCGATGAAGGCATCCCTGTGATCACGACCAACACTGACATTGACGGCACCAGCCGCCTTGCCTACGTTGGCAGCGATTACTATCAGAGCGGCCGGGAGGCCGGCGGCCTGATGCGGCTCGTCACAGGCGGAAAGGCGAAAGCCGGCATCATTACCGGATCATCCCAGGTCCTCTGCCATACGGAGCGTATCGCGGGCTTTTCGGATGTCATATCCTCCTGCCCCGGAATCGAGATCCTGGACACGCTCAAGAACCATGACGATGAATTTGAAAGCTATGAAGTGACCCGGCACTTCCTGCGTGCGCATCCGGAAGCAGACGCCATATTCTTTGCCGCCGCGGGACTGGTCGGAGGGTGCCGCGCCATCCTGAATATGAACCGGACCGCCGGCATGCGCGTGATCTGTTTCGACGCGGAGGATATCGTACTTCCCATGCTCAAAAGCGGTCTCATCAGCGCGACCATCAGCCAGAAGCCCGTAAAGCAGGGCTCCGTACCTCTGGAACTGCTCTACGAATACCTCACGACTGGCATACCGCCCGCAGCAGACATCTGCATCATCGAAACGGCCATCCGCATACCGGAGAGTCTGAGTCCGTGAGAGGGCATTATGCAGCAACGGGCAGCTCTGTTCCCCCGTGTTCGCTTCTTCAGCTTACATCTGTGCGTCCCGGACCGTGCAAGTCCGTCCGTATAGGAACAGTAAAAGAGCGCCTGGTACCTGACCTGCAAAGTCACTGTTCCTCAAGTGTCCGCCCCTGCAGCACAGCTGTAAGCTTATTTATTTTATTTGCGGTCGTCGGCTTCTGTTTCGTCGCTCAGAAGCTCCCTCTCCTTCTCTTCTGCATCATCCACGCTCAGGATGTCAACATCCTCTCCAAGAAGAATGGGAAGCGCGCCATGCAGGTTTTCGATGACAACATGTGTATGGTTCCCGCCGAATTCCCCGTCTCTGGTCCACGGGACCTCTTCCTGGGAAAAGAATTCCACCCTTGCCGTTTTGAACGTGATGACAAGCTCACTCGGTTCCCCTGTCAGGATGGAATTCACGATCTCCGGGTATTCTATGATATTTTCAGGCATCCGGATCAGCGTGACCTCAAATACGCCGTCATTCATATCCACGTTCTGCCCTGTGATTCCCTTAAAGCCTCCGACAGAATCCGAATTTGTGATCATTCCGTACAGAAACATTCCGTGTCCCTGTTTTTCCTCTGAGTGGAATGTCATCTCCCAGCTCTTGAGCGCCGACAGGCTTTTCATGCCTTCCAGCACATAGGCAAGATGTCCAAGCATGTTCTTGGCATCCTGGCTCGTCTTATAGGATACCTCCGTGAACGCGCCGAAGGCGCCGACATAAACAAAATAACCGTCGTTCAGCTTCCCAAGATCGCAGGAATACACATTGCCTCTGGCAATCGAAGCTGCCGCCTTGCGCATCTGTTTCGGAATGCCGAGGCTGGAGGCAAAATCATTGGTGCTTCCCCCCGGGATGTACCCCACCGGTTTCCGGAAGCCGCCGTCCAGCATTCCCGTAACGACCTCATCCAGAGTACCGTCGCCGCCGCTGCATACGATCAGGTCATATTTTTTTCCTGTCTTCCTGACTGTTTTCACAGCGTCCCCGGCTCCCAGCGTCGGATGAACCGTGATCTGCATATCATGCTGGGCAAACTCTTCAAGAATATAAGACAGGGACGCTCTGATCTGCCCTGTTCCCGCTCTGGGATTATAGATAAACAGCATTTTCTGCATAGTTTAACGTCCTTACCAGCCTCATACGAGAGACTGCAGCCATTTAGAAGCCAGTGTAAAATAGATCACCATAGAGCACGCGTCCACGATGGTCGTAAGCATGGGAGAAGCCATCAGGGCCGGGTCAAGGTGCATTGCCTTTGCCAGCAGCGGAAGTACTGCTCCGAGTGTTTTTGCAAGGATGATCGTCAGGAACATGCTGATGACGACCAGCAGGCAGATCTGCGTGTTTCCGGGATACTGGATCATCAGACGTACGAAATTGACTGACGCCAGTATGATACCGCAGATCAGTCCGACGCGCAGTTCCTTCCAGATGACCCGCGGCGCGTCGGATAGCTCGATCTCACCTGTCGCGATACCACGGATCACCAGAGTGCTTGCCTGGCTTCCGGAATTACCGCCGGTGTCCATCAGCGTGGGAATAAAGCTGACCAGCAGAGGCAGGGCAGCAAACGTAGTTTCGTAATGATTCAGGATCAGTCCGCTCACCGTACTTGAAAGCATCAGGACGAGTAGCCATACGATCCTGTTTTTTGCCAGAGTAAATACGCTCGTTTTCAGGTAGGACTTTTCACTCGGGGCCATAGCAGCCATTTTCTGGAAGTCCTCTGTTGCCTCCTGTTCCATGACATCCACGATATCATCGACCGTGACGATACCGACGAGCCGCATCTCCTTGTCAACGACAGGCAGGGCCAGCAGGTCGTATTTATTGAAGGTCGCCGCTACTTCCTCCTGGTCATCCGTTGTCAGGGCATAGATGATGTTCTCATCCTCCATGATCTCCTCGACCTTTGTCTCATAGGGATGCATGATCAGGTCCTTGAGGGTAACGACTCCTTCCAGCTTTCTTGACGGATTGATCACATAGCAGGTGTAGATCGTTTCCTTATCCACGCCATTCTTCCTGATGTATGCAAACGCTTCCTCAACTGTCATGGCAGGGCGGAGCGCCACATACTCAGCAGTCATGATCGATCCGGCGCTGTTGTCCGGATACTGGAGATACTGATTGATCAGGGATCTTGTCCCGGGCGTCGCGTTTTTCAGAATACGGCGGACTAAAGATGCAGGAAGTTCCTCCACCATATCGACCGCGTCATCGATCGCGAGGTCTTCGATGATGCGCTCCAGCTCTCCATCCTCAATGCTGTTGATAATGTGCTGCTGATATTCTATGTCAAGGCACGCAAATACTTCAGAAGCCAGGTCCTTCGGCAGCAGCCGGAAGATCACAAGTACCTGCTCAGGAGTAAGATCTTCCATAAGCTCGGCAATATCCACTTCATTCATTTCAGACAGACGTTCCC
>CADCOP010000066.1 GCA_902803065.1 uncultured Lachnospiraceae bacterium
CAGGAAAAGGAAAAGAAGGAGGAGCTGGCAGGTGAAGGGGGAGAAGATGTTTTCGGTCCGGTTCAGATCGAGAATCCCATTCCTGCGCTCAGGCGGCTGAGCCGGCGCTCGCTCCTGTCGATCGTATGCGGTGATATGGAAATATCCGGGAAGAGCGTTTCCGCGAAGGATCTGTGCTCAAAACGCGGCGGCAGGAATAAAGGAACCATGAAGTACCCGGTAAAATACAGCGGGCTGATCTGCGATCTGATTTTCAGGGAATACCTGCTGGAACACTTTTCATGTTATACAGATCCCTCAAAGGAAGGGAAGCTTTCGTACCAGATGGAATATATCCTGTGCGGAAAGCGGACGGACAAGGCAAACCTGAAGGCAGCGGTCCAGAAGCTGCTCCTGCTCCGCGAGGGATGCAATTACGCATACTCTGCATCCGATTCCGTGATCAGCACGCAGGCGGAGGGATATGCTTTTCTGCTGGTCGGATGGACCGGAATCGAACCGCTGGTGAAGGTGCTCAAGCACGCGCTGCTCCTGGGACTCTCCTATGGCGAGAGCCTCCTGGATGTGAGGATCCTGCTGCACGGAGGAAAGGTCCCGCTGATAAAAACAACGGAAACATGGCAGCTGTCTGTGGAGAACCTCGCGAAGATCAATGAGCTGCTCGAGCACAGCGGAAAAGGCAGGGGAGAGGGCATCGGTTACCTGGGCTATCTGCGGCTTCTGCTGAACATGCATTCCGTAAAGGAACAGAAGAAGCGGGGGCTGGATATGGCCGAGCTGGGTGTCCGGAGCGGGAAGAACCTTTCAGAATTCAGGGCAGATCATTGCATCGTAGCCATGCGGGATGAGATGGAATGGTACATTCCGCCGATGTTCGGCAGGATCAGCGCCGCGCTTGCCGGTATGGCTCCGGACGGCTTGCGGGTAAATGTGAGGGGGAGCTTTGCGTATTAAGACCGATAAGGCAGCGACAGACCTGTTAAAGCCAGGTTAAAGGCAGCGGCAGTCAGGTAAAAGCAGGGTTAAAGTCTGCGGCAGTCAGGTAAAAGTCAGAGATGGAAAGCGAGGTGAAAAAAGATGCTCTTTTCAGTGTTTGCTAGAAAGGAAAGGCTCTCTCCTGCGGCATATCATACATCCCAATCTGTTCAATCTCCCAAGATCAGTCTGTTAATTACGAAAAGGGCATCTTTTTTCACTTCACTTAAGGGATCTCTGACGATAGAGGCGGCCGTGGTCCTGCCGGTATTTCTCATGTGCATGGCATTCTTTCTGCACATGGGAAATGTATATTACTCCGCAGTCCGGTTTTCGTCAGCCATGACGGAGACGGCAGAGGAGCTGGCCTTCGGAGCATATATGACCGAATACGGAGAGAAGGACACATTGCTGAACACGGCTCTGACGATCGGATACAGTTCCGCTGCCGTTTTTTCAAAGGCCGGACAGATCAACGCCGTTCAGCGGGCAAACCTTCTCCTGTCCGAGTTCATGTCCGAAGGAGATATGGTCGACCTCGTGCTGACTTATCAGATGAAAAGTCCGGTGGGGATGCTCAGCCTGCCCTGGACTTTTTTTGTTCAGCGCGCCTGCGTGCGCGGCTGGACAGGCCGGGCAGGATCGGAAGGCGGCAGCCATGAGGAGGAAGGAGAGCACGAACACACCTGCGTGTATGTGACAGACTACGGGCGCGTGTACCATACGGATCCTTCCTGTTCGCATCTACGGCTGCGCATTGAGCCGGTGGTTTTCCCGGAGGTGGCCGGACGACGGAACCGGTACGGAGAAAAATACCATGCCTGTGAGCACTGCGGCGGCGGAACTGATGGTGTTGTGTACATAACGCCGGACGGGAACCGGTATCATTCTTCGCTCAGCTGCAGCGGTCTGACAAGGAGCGTGCATGAGGTCACGATGGAGGAAGCAGATCATCTTCGCCCGTGTTCGGAATGCGCCGGAAAGAAGTGAGACACAAGTTCGGAGGAAAGAAATGAATCATGAGCATATGCTGGGAGATCCTGATCTTTATTTTTATCATTTTCTGGGCTGCGGAAGATGTGCGCACGGGAAGTGTGGGATGGCCCGGAATGGTGCTCCTTGGCATCATGGGCGCCACCGCCCGTTTGCTCACTGGGAAAGCTTCTGTCCCCGGGCTCGTTTCCAGCATGCTGCCAGGTCTGCTTCTGATACCCCTGTCTTTTGCAGGAGATAGGTATATAGGGGGAGGCGATGTGCTTGGGTTTCTCGTGTGCGGGATATATATCGGGTTCGCCGGTACATTTGAGCTGATGATGCTTTCTTTTGCCGGCGCCGGCATATGGGGGCTTTTTCTGCTGAAGATCCGGAAGAAGGACAGAACTTCCGGGTTTCCGTTCTTTCCCTTCCTCCTTGCAGCACAGGGGATCCGGCTGGTTCTGATGCTCATTCAGAACATGTGACGCCGGAAACAGGCAGGCATTCAGACAGAAGCGGGAACCAGGTATTGCATGATATGGAAATGCACTGCAGGGACAGAAAACGGAGCAGAACAATGAAAAAAGAGAAAGTTCGTTTATCTTTAAGGGGTGAATTTACTGCGGAGGCAGCGCTCCTGATGTCAGTTATCCTTCCGGTGCTTGTGGCTCTTCTTCTGGCAGGCTTCTACATTCATGACAGAACGATGATGCAGGGGGCTGCCTGCGAGATCGCCGCCATGGGGAGCAATCTGCGCTTTTATGACGGCAGCACCGGGACGCTTCAGAAGACTGAAAATGCGCTTGCATCGCAGGGAGGCCTGTGGACGGAAGGAATCAAAGGGAACTGCAGGGTATCGGAGGAGGCTTCCGCGGCGGAATTTACAGGATTGTTTCCGGTTCCGGGAATCACAGCAGGGCTGCTGCTTCGAAACAAAGCCTCCATGCAAACATCCTGGAGCAGAAAGCTGTACCGGCATACGGATATGATCCGGATCGTCCGCGGAATAAAATATGTTGTTGACCTGGTGGAGGATGAGAGTTGAAGATCAGTTATCGCAGGGACCTGAACCGTAATTACCTGATCGTTTCGCAGATCGATGATCAGAGCAGGGCATATGAGATCCGTATGTTTGAAAAAAACGGGATCCGCGGCTTCCTTCCGCTGCAGACCCGCCGGATGAACGGCCAGATGGAGCTGTGGCTGGATATCTCGGGAAAACAGTCTTTGGAGCTGCTGTTTGAAAACCGGCTGATGTCGGGCGCGGATATGGAAAACCTGTTTCACGGAATCAGCGAAAGCCTGGAGGAAGGCAGACGTTATCTGCTTGACAGCCGCGGTATCCTGCTGCTTCCGGCATACATCTACCTTGATCAGGATAACGGCGATGTTTTCCTCTGCTGCATCCCCGGGTCAGATGAAGGAGATGGCTGCCGTGAACTGGGAGAGTTTGTGCTGAAGCATCTGGATCATTCCGACAGCCGGGCAGTCCGCATGGGGTATGCTTTTTACGCTCAGACACTGGAAGAAAACTTCAGTTTTTCCGCTGCGGCTCAGAGTGCGCTGGAGGCCGCCGGGGAGCAGAAAGGCGGGCTGCTGAAGGGCGAAACAGATACCGGAGCATATCATGAAGAGCGTATCACAGAAGATGAGACCTTCGGGAAAGCAGCCCGCCAGCCACTCATCCGGACGCATGTGTCTGCAAGACAGCCTGAAGAAGAAAACGCCGGCGGGGAAGATGCCGATCCGGGGGAAGAGTTTCTGATAAAAGGCAGGCCTCCGGAAACCGGTGCGGCGCAAAGCAGAAAGACAACCGGAAGAAAAACAAATGGCAGAAAGAGAAAGAAAAACAAAGAAATAAAAAGCATACTTCTTTTTGTCATAATCATAGCTGCCTTGTCGGCGCTGTACACTGCCATCGTATTTCTGACCGGAATGGATCTGTCGCAGGCGGGAGGACTTGGCTTTCTGTTCGTTGCTGTCATCTGGCTTGTGTTCCGGCAGATCCAGAAACGAACTGAACGAAAGCGAAACCGGTGGTCGGACACGGACGAAGAACCGGATTACGAAGATGAAGAGGACGAGCTGATGGCTGCTCTTCTGGAGGATATGCCTGAGGTTTCGTATCCTGATATGTTCATAGAGAAGAAAACTGAGGA
>CADCOP010000067.1 GCA_902803065.1 uncultured Lachnospiraceae bacterium
ACTGTACAGAAAGTCCTCGGTGGTACCACAAAAAGCCCTCGCAGGGCTACTCTTGAGGCTTTGTCCAGGGTATTCGCCCCATTTACCAAAAGCCAAAGCAGGCTGGCCGGCGATATAACATCTGAATATTTCAGAACAGAAGCTTTAGGTACTCCCCCGGCTGCGTCCTGTTTCAGGGAAGAGGCTGCTGCCTATTCGGCATCCGTCCGGCCCCATACCATAGAAGATATCTATGCCCTGCCGGACGGGGTCCGCGCTGAACTCATTGACGGGCAGCTCTACTACATGGCGACGCCTTCACGGACGCACCAGAAAATCAACGGGGAAATGCATCTTGCCGTTGCCAATTTCATTCGTGCCCATGGCGGGCAGTGCGAGGTTTACATCCCGCCCTTCGCCGTATTTCTCTATGGGGATGAATCAACATATCTCGAACCGGATCTCACGGTCGTCTGTGATCCGGCCAAACTGGAAGAGCGCGGCTGTATCGGTGCTCCCGACTGGGTCGTCGAGATCATCTCTCCGTCCTCTTCCGGTCTGGACTGCACGAAGAAACTGATCAAATACCGGGACGCCGGCGTCCGGGAGTACTGGATCATCTCCCCGGAAAAGCGGATCATCATCGTTTACGTATTCGCAGATAAAAAGGAGCAGGAAAGAACTGCCATCTACTCTTTCGATGACACAGTTCCCTGCTCCCTCTGGGCTGATTTTTCCATACAGCTGGCAGATCATATATGAAAGGGGATCAGAGAGCTGTCCCTGATCCCCTTTCGGTTATCTTTTATTATAATATCTGTTGTATTTATTTTTCTTCACGGATGTTCTCCAGAAGATAATAGTTAGAATGGTCGAGATCAGACTGATCACATCCATGGCGATGACCAGAATCATTGCCCAGGAGGGAAGAACCGGAGCGATCCATCCCATCTTTTTAAGAAGGAACAGGCACAGCATATAACCACCGGGGATAAGATGAGGGAGCCATCCCAGAAAGAGAAGCAGGAAATACCACCAGATCGCCCGGTTCCATCCGAAAAAGAACCAGCAGAACATAAACAGTGAACAGCCGCCTGCCATGCCAGCCCCGAGAAGCATCATGATAGAACCGCCTTCCTCGGATGTTTCAACTCTGCGTCCAGCTGCAATCACACCCAGGGAAACTCCCCAGAAAAGCAGCGTCCATACAACAAGATCAATGGCCATGGACCATGTTGCGGTTGTAAAATAACCAATACCGCAGAAGTAACCAATCAAAAAGAAAATCATAATGCGGCCTCCATAAAGTAGTAAGAATATAAACATTCTACACACTTGTCAGGCAGATTGCAAGAAGGGCTTCTCTGAATCGATTCAGCCTGCTTACTCTGATGGACGCAATCGAAGATATGGTGGTAGAATATCTGTATGGAGCTTTGTGACGATCAGAGGGAGGAGAAAAGCAATGTATCAACATAATCCTGATTATTTCATTACTATAGTTGAGTGCGGCAGCCTGACAAAGGCCTCTGAACGGCTCTATGTCTCCCAGCCGTCTCTCAGTAAGTATATCAAACGTCTTGAGAGTAACCTGGGTGTGCAGCTTTTTGACCGTACATCCTCTCCGCTGCGTCTGACCTTCGCAGGTGAGCGCTACTATCGCTATGTTCTTGATATGCAGCGAATGGCCAAAGATCTTCACAAAGAGTTTCTGGACATCAGCAATCAGCAGCGCGGCCGCATACGTCTGGGAATTGCCCTCTGGCGTGGTGCCTGCCTGCTCCCGGATATCTTTCCTCAATTCCACGCGCAGTATCCCGGCATTGAGATCGAACTGTTTGAGGGGCGTTCCAATCAGCTGGAGAAGGCGCTGATCAACGACAATATCGATCTGGCCGTGATGAATCTGCCGCAGAGCCTGGATTATGCCAAACTGACATGTGAAACTATTTTTGAGGAACCGATTCTGCTGGCTGCGCCTTCCCGGCACCCTGAAGTCCAAAAACTGCTTGCGGATTGCCGGTATATCGGTCCCTACCCAGTGGCTCCCCTGGATTTTATTTTACATTTTCCACTGATTTTAACGAAACCCGGACAGAATCTCACTGTGCAGATCATGTCTTTTCTGAGCAAACATCATCTGACGCCGTCCATCCTGATGGATACCGGTAATCTGACGACGGCCATCAATCTGGCCGCCGAGGGAATTGCCGCCACTTTCGTTCCGGAGGAAGGCGCCAAGGTTTGCGAACGTCCCGGAAAAATCATATACCTTTTCCAGGACTGTCCTGAACTGCGCTGGCCGCTGGCTGTTGTATACAGAAAGGACAGCTACCTTCCGGAGCTGTCCCGCATCTTCATCGAGGAGCTGAAAAAGACCCTCGGCAAGCATCTGTTTTAACTATGCATCGTTTATCTCAAACGATGAGCCATCCCGACTGCAGCCGGGCATTTCACTCGATCACACAGCCGATCTCTTTGAGTTTATCATCGACCCAGGGGCGGATATAAGTGCCTTCTTCCACGATATGCTTCATGATATCCGCTTCCTTCTTTTCTACTGCCAGTGTCGCATCCGCAATCTCTTCCGCGATCTCCGGATCGATGATGATTACGCCATCCTCATCGCCAACGATGATATCGCCGGGATGTACAACCTTGCCGCCGATCACGACCGGGACATTGATCTCACCAGGGCCATTTTTGTAAGGACCATTAGGCGTCGCAGATCTGGCATAGACCGGGAAGTTTTCCATGACAGACAGGCCACCGCGGTCGCGAATTGCGCCATCGCAGACGATCCCCCGGATACCGCGGCTTCTGCAGTATGTCGCCATCAGCTCGCCAAAAATGGCTCTGTCTGTAAAACCGCCCGCATCGATCACGATTACATCACCCGGCTGCGCCAGGTCCATAGCTGCATGGAACATCAGGTTGTCTCCCTGAGGAACACGGATCGTAAATGCGGTACCCAGAAGCTGACCCTTGCCAATCGGCTCAATTGCTGTATCCACAGCCGCAATACGGCTCATGTTATCATCGATATTTGCCACTGGCATATCACGGAAACGTTCTACCAGCGCGGGATCCGGTCTGTTGATTTTTGTGATTATTCTGCATCCAACTGCCATAACTTTTCTCCTTCTCATACACGGTGCGCAAAATATGAATGCCCACAATGTGAATATTTCAATTTTTATACGAACTTATATCCTGTTTCTTTTATAAGTATGCCCTTGTTTGCCACATTGCGGGCCGGAAGCGTGCCGTCTGTCAAAGCGCCGGGAATAAGCTCGCATACCGTATCGATCTGTGTCTTTTTGGCACCAATGCCGTAAGAACCGCTGTGTGGGCTGAGGATCACATTGTCCATCTTCAGCAAAGGATCCGCCGGATCGATCGGCTCTTCTTCTACCGTATCCAGACCGGCATACAGAATCTCTCCATTTTCCAACGCCCAGGCAAGATCTTTCTGGTCAATGATCGGTCCACGAGCTGTGTTAATGATCATTGCGGTATTCTTCATCCGCTTGAATGCCTCTCTATTAAAGATATGCCTTGTCTCCGGCGTCAGTCCCACATGAATGGAAATAATATCACTCTGTTCCAACATCTCATCGAAGGAGACAAAAGTAACATCCGGATACATACTCTTTGCCGACTCCGGAATGTAGGGATCGCACGCAATCACCTTCGTACCAAATCCGCCGTGGAAGATCTCATACAAATGCCGGCCGGCAGCGCCAAAGCCGTATAATCCCAATGTCAGTGTCCGCACATCCGGCGGAAGCAGGTACTGACACTTAGGCCATTCGCCTTCCCGGATCTTACGATCGTAATAATTCGTATTGCGAATGAGTCCCATGATCATGGCCGTGGCGAGATCCGCCAGTTCCTTAGCACAGAATCCCGGAATATTCAGAACGATCTTGCCCAGTTCTGCTGCAGCATCCAAGTCAATAGAATTTACTCCAACGCCAAACCGCTGAATAAATTTCAATCCCGGAAGAGATTCCATCACTCTCCGGGTCACAGGCGGATTCCCCGTTCCCAGAATGATCTGCGCATCTGCGCAGCCGGCGATGATCTCATCCTCTGTTGTATAATGTTCAGCCACAAGAGTGATCCCGGCTTTTGCATATGCCTCCCTCACGATTTCCAGTTCTTCCGGCGTTACACTGCCATAATTCTTATCTACAACTACTGCTCTCATAGTCATTCTTCCTTCTGTAGTTTAATTAATGTATAAATGATTTCCGAGTCTGCACTGCCAGGCATTGCACTGCGCGCCGTGTCCTGCCAGGCCGTATGAGTTAACGCCGCTTACGCCAGCCCCATTGCCTGCGGCAAAAACAGGGAGATGGCGGGGATGAAGGCAACCAGCACAACGGCTGCGATCAGGGCGATCAGATACGGGATCATCCCTTTGACTACTTCCACAAAGGTCTGCTCCGTTGTTGCGGCGGCTGTGAACAGGTTCAGTCCGAATGGCGGAGTCACCATACCAACCACCAGGGCGATAGAGAATACGATTGCAAGATGCAGATCGCTCATTCCAAACGCAATGCCGATGGGTACCAGGATCGGTCCCAGGATCAGCATGCTGGCAACAGTTTCCATCAGGCAGCCGATAATGAACAAAATCAGCAGCAGTACGATGATATAAACATATTTATTTCCAAGGAACGGTGTAATTGCAGCTGCGATGTCTGCAGGAATTCCTGTAGCAGAAAGGATCCAGGAAAGTATAGCTGACATACCGACGATGATGATGACCATGGCAGAGGTCTCCACCGTCTTGAGCATGGCATCCAACAGAGACTGCAGTGTCAGTTCGCGGTAGCACAGACCGAGAATTACGGAGAAGGCTACACAGACTGCTGCAGCTTCGGTGGGCGTGAATACGCCGCCGTAGATACCGCCAAGGACTACTATCGGCAGAAGCAGAACGCCCCAGGCATGACCGAAAGCCTGTCCGATCTCCTTAAGCGTATGATGTGTTTTCTGCTGCGCTACCCCCTGGCGTTTACAGACCAGGATATTGGTGATGATCAGCATCAGGGCCATCAGAAGACCCGGTCCAATCGCGCCCATGAACATCGCAGGAACAGATACTCCCATCGTCGTTCCGTACACGATCATACAGATACTGGGAGGAATGACCGGGCCAAGAGCACCGCCGCAGGCCAGCAGGCCGGCAGCCGTCTGGCGTTTGTAACCCCCTGCAATCATAGCCGGGAACATAATCGCGCCGATGCCTGCAACTGTTGCCGGTCCGGAACCAGTCAGGGCGGCGAATACTGCACAGCAGAGAACCGTGATCGTACCCATGCCGCCGGGGATCCAAAAGCAGGCTTTCTCCAGGAAATCGACAAGGCGTTTGGACAAACCGCCCTTATCCATCAGGTATCCTGCCAGCGTAAACAGTGGAATAGCCAGCAGCGTGTAGCTGTCCATTCCGTTCAAGGAACGCTGGGCGATCAGGATCATCGGTTTCATATGAGTGAACAGAAGGAACCCGATTCCTGAGAAAGCAATACCAAAGCAGACCGGAATACCAATGATGATCGATATGATCAGGATGCCGAATAACACGACAGCACTCATGCTTTCTCCTCCTTCCTGTCATCCGTCTTAATAAACAGGTTCAAAAGCCGCTGAAGAGCGCTGACGATCATGCCAAACGCGCCAACCGGTATAGCGGCGTACACATAACTCATGGGGATACGCAGCATGCTGCTCTTCTGCTTTCCCGTGATTCCCACACATTTCATTCCCTGATAGAGCAGCACAGACGCACAGATGATTACACAGATGTTCAGAAATGCGCTGTGCCATTTTTTTGCGTCACCCTTTAAAGTGTCATTCAGGAAGGACACCTGCGCATTGGACCATTTCTGTACACAGACCGAGCTTCCCAGAAAGCCGAGCCAGATAAAGCAGTACCGGCTGATCTCTTCCGTACCCTGAATGGCATGTCCCATGACATACCGGGAAAATACCTGAAGTATGCAGGCAATCGAGATCACCGCCAGCAGTGCAACTCCGGCATAAGCGTATATCTTATTCAGAATATCGCAGCACTTGTTAAACACCTTCATGATTGTTCGTCTCCTATCTCACGCAACATTCGCTGCGGCTTATTGCCTGCAGGAATAAATGGGCACAAAAATGGCGGGCCGTAAGGATATCCTCAGGGTCCCGCCTTCTCATCCTTACTGTACAGATGCTACTTTTGCCATAACCGTATCCAGGAGCTCCTGGCCGATCTCGTCTGCATAATTTGCATAAACAGTCTGTGCAGCCTCAACAAATCCGGACTTGTCCTCGCACTCGTTAACTTCCATATGTTCGCTGATGCCTTCCAGCCATTCCGCTTCCTTTGCCTGGATATAGCTGCGGTTCTCAGCAATCGCATAATCTGCTGCTTCCTGGATCCAGCCCTGCTCTTCTTCAGAAAAGCTGTCCCATGTCATGCCGGACATGCACAGATCCAGGCCTGTAAACAGATGCTCCGTCAGAGAATAATACTTGCAGACTTCCCAATATGCGCCTGTGAATGTGGAAACGATCGGAAGCTCAAACCCATCAACTGTACCCTGCTGGCAGGCTGTGTAAACCTCACTGAAAGCCATGGCTGTCGGGCTGGCACCAAATGCTGTGAAGCAATCACTCCAGATAGCATTTTCCGGAAGACGGAGCTTCATACCCTTGATATCATCTACACTATTGATCGGCTTGATGTTGTTCAGGCAG
>CADCOP010000068.1 GCA_902803065.1 uncultured Lachnospiraceae bacterium
CAACGGAACCATGACGGTACAGGCAAATGACGGGATCTTCATGCTGCAGATCCTGATTCCGGTGCCGGACACAGCTGTTTGAGAGGGGTATTTAGCGTCAACATAAAGCCGGTTGTTCAGTTTTTGATGGAGGAGGAAAGAAGGCTCAACAGAAGGAAGACAAGAACATTACACAAGCAGAGGGGGACTGGTGCTCACAATGTATGTTTGCCGCTGATATCAGGCATTCCGCGAAGGTCCGCAGCAGGGGAGTCATGAGGCTGATGCGGATCATGCTGCATAGATCGTTTATCGCCCTGAGATTCCGGGAAAATCGAAAAAGATTTCAAAGACTGCCTGTGGTATAATCAGTATGATAACAAGGATGTGGGAAAGCAAAGCCGGACTGGGCAGGAAAATACGAAAGGGGAATCACGATGGGAAGCCGAATAGCCGGAGGAACCGGCGTGCCCAGCGTTATTTATGTATGATCATATGGATGTAAAAGAAGCATTACAAGTATATTTTGGATTTGATTCATATAAGCCCGGCCAGGAAGAGATCATGAAGGCGATTCTCTCTGAGCGGGATGTTTTGGCGATCATGCCGACCGGAGCCGGCAAGTCGGCCTGCTATCAGGTCCCGGCCATGCTTTTGCCGGGCATCACGGTCGTTATATCGCCGCTTATCTCTCTGATGCAGGATCAGGTGAAGGCTCTGAATGAAGCGGGGATTCATGCGGGTTACGTCAACTCATCTCTCACAGACGCCCAGATATCCAGAGTTTATTCCAATGCCCTGGATGGGGCGTATAAGATCCTGTATGTCGCGCCGGAACGGCTGGAAAGCTATGAATTTACGGATTTCGCCCGGCAGATCGACATATCTATGGTTACCGTCGACGAGGCGCACTGCATCTCCCAGTGGGGACAGGATTTCCGGCCAAGTTACCTGAAGATCATTGATTTTATCGACCGTATGCCAAAGCGTCCCGTTGTCAGCGCGTTTACAGCGACTGCCACGGAAGAAGTGAAGACCGACATCTCATGCGTGCTTAAGCTGCAGGATCCGAAGATCGTTGTCACCGGTTTCGACCGTGAAAACCTTTATTTTGACGTGGAAACGATCCGGGGCAAGAATGACTATGTGCTGGAATATGTCAGGAATCATCCGGATGACAGCGGCATCATCTACTGCGCGACAAGGAAGAATGTGGACACGCTGCATGAACTGCTCCGGGGCGCGGGGGTTCCCGCAGCAAGATATCATGCGGGGATGAACAATGAAGACAGGAAAGAAAGCCAGAACGATTTCATTTTTGACAGGAAGCCCGTGATCGTTGCTACGAATGCGTTCGGAATGGGTATCGATAAATCCAACGTGAGGTTTGTGATCCATTACAATATGCCCCAGAGCATGGAGAATTATTATCAGGAGGCCGGTCGCGCCGGACGGGACGGCGAACCTTCGCAGTGCATTCTTCTTTTCTCTCCGCAGGATATCATGATCAATAAGCTCCTGCTGGAACATAAGGACTTTTCGGATGTTTCTTTTGAAGACGCGGAGCTGATCCGGCAGCGGGATGCAAGAAGACTGCAGGTCATGGAAGGATACTGCAGGACCCCGGAATGTCTGAGGAACTATATCCTTGCGTATTTCGGGGAAAAGCGGGATAAGTCCTGCGATAACTGCGGAAACTGTCAACGGGAGTTTTCGGAGATCGACATGACCGAAGAAGCAAAGCAGGTCATCAACTGCGTATGGGAGATGAAGGGAAGATACGGCCTGGGTATTCTTCTTGGTACGCTTCTTGGCGCAAACCGTGCAAGATTAACGGAACTGGGAACGCCGGGCTATAAAACATACGGAGCGCTCAAGGAAAGATCAGAAGCGGAACTGCGGCTGCTGATCAGCCAGCTGATCATGGATGGATATCTGCGGCAGACGGCTGATAAATACAGCGTGATCCGCCTGGGAAATATAGAGCCGCTTAAGAATCCCGATACGCGTATTCTGGTCAGGGTCCATAAAGACAGGGAACCGGAACGCCAGGCGGCGCGCCGGAGCAGAAGAGGCACGGATTCTCTTACAAAAGCCGGCTATGAACTGTTTGATGAACTTCGCAGGCTCCGACTGACGATCGCCAGGGAAGAAGGACTGCCTCCGTATATCATTTTCAGCGACAGGACGCTGGCCGACATGAGCGCGAAAGCACCGCAGGACAGAGAAGCCATGCTTCGTGTATCCGGTGTTGGCGAGGCAAAATACGAGAAATACGGAAGCAGATTCGTCAGAGCAGTAAGCGAATTTCTCGAAGGACATCCGGACTGTGTCACAAGCATTGCTCCGCCGAGGGAGGTCTCAGAGGATGCTTCACGGGATGCCGCAGAGGATGCTTCACAGAAGGCTCCGGGAGATAAAGAAAAAAGAGGTAAAAAGCAAAAGCAGAAAAAGAGCCCGTTCTATCTGAACCCGGGGGATGCCGAGCGGTTTACGTATGGGGAGCTGTATCTTCTGTCTGAGATCAGGGATGAACTGAACCGGATCACAACTGCGGAGAATGTAAAGCATATTTTCGGTACGGATATCTTCAGATTCCTGACGCAGATGGGATACGTTGAAGAGCAGATCGTCGACGGCAGAAACGTGCAGGCACAGACGGAAACCGGGCTTGCCAGAGGGATCGTATCCGCCGAAAAGACAAGCAAGGCGGGGAATGTATATACCGTCCTGATGTATCCGCCTGTGATCCAGAAGGAAATCGTGGAGTACTATGTGAGCCGCAGGGAAGCCGTTAGTGATTCACTCACGATATCCGTTTCAGGTGATGACGAAGGAGAGGATGAAAGCAGCACACCGTAAGGCGCGCGCTGCAAGGCGCTCGGAAGGACAGATATCATTGTCGTTGGCGTGGATGCGGACACATGGATCCTGAAGCCGAGCGATGAAGGCAAGGCTGCTGATGAAGCGCAGGACGTCCGCAAGATCAATTACTACACCTGTTCCGTAAAGTCTTCAGGCGATTATGTGCGCAAAAGGATCAGCGAGGCAGAAGGCAACGTGTATTTTCACGATATCGCCTCATGGGGAGAGGCATCCATGAAGGATACATTCATGAAAGCGATCAGGGTATTTTCAGGAAGAAAATAAGCCTTGTCCGAAGATGTCCGTTCTGAAAATGGGGGGCAATAAGAAACAGACGATCAATGCAGCTTTGCGCTAAAAGCTGCATGTGAGTAAATGGGCATATGAGCTGTTGTGCGTGTCCATACATGTGCGTGCAGAAAAATGTGAGAGAAAACGGCGGAACATTCCGCCGTTTTTGCATCTGAAATGTTTTGATCAACGGCAGTAGACATGCATGTGACCATATGTCATAATCAAAATGATGGTATATGTTTTCACAGGGTTCACAGGTATAAAAGGAGACTATGTCATGGAACGGGGGATCTATTTCGACGGATGGCATAAACACAATCACTGTTTTCATCCCAGTCTTCCGCTGCGCAATGTGCAGATGCGGGAAGACCTGAAACGGTATCACGGCACGGTGCTTGTGTGGGCCGGTATGGGAGGCGGGAGCATCAGTCTGCCGTATCTGGAGCAGGAGGCGTTCGGGGAAGTGGATCCCAGAATGCGTTTTTACGGGGGAATGAATGACAGCGAGTTCGCTGCGGAATGTGAGAAACTCGGCATTAAGCTGTTCGGAATCGTGTTTGAGGTGCAGGGCTGGGAGTTTCCTGCTGTCTTTGATGAGAGCGGCCGGATCGTGCGGCTGAATGAGCATGCGGAGGAGACGGAGCATGACTGGTACGGGCTGCGTGAATTCAGCCGGGATACATATCCGAATGCCTTCCGCACCAGCCTGAAGGATTATTACCCGGACGGAATCGTGAATTCCCTGGGCGAGAAGGTGACTGACCTCTGGGAGGAATGCAGTACAAGGGATCTGCAGGGAAGGCCGGTCCACGCCGAGTGGGTAGAAGTAAAGAACCATGAGCAGCAGGCCTACCAGATGTGCCGCAATAATCCTGTCTGGCGGGATTATCTGAAGAAGATCATCAAGATCCAGATCGACGCCGGCGTGCAGGGGATCCAGCTGGATGAGTGCGAACTGCCGATGACGACCATCGGTTCGGGTGGATGTTTCTGCAAAGACTGCATGCGTGAATTTACGCAGTATCTGGTGCAGAAGCGCAGGGAAGGAACCATGTCGCCTGAATGGGACGGGATCGACGTAGAAAAGTTCAACTACAAAGAATATCTGCTGGAAGGCGGGTATTCATTCCCGGATAACGCGCCGTTTTTCAAAGATTACTGGGAATTCCAGGTGACGGAGGTCCGCAGATATTTCAGCGAGCTGGTGGATTACGCTAAGGAATATGCTGAGAAAACGCACGGAAGAAAGATCCTGGTGTCAGGAAACTTTTATAATCTCCAGCCGGCCTACCATCCCATCGTCCCGAAAGCGGATATCATCATCACGGAGATGGAGCATACCCTGTTCCGGCAGCCGTATTTCTTCCGCTACAGCGCTGGCTTCGCGGAAGGAAAACCGGTCATCGTGGCGGAGAATCCTTACGGCGGCATCATTCCGTCCATGCTGGAACTGCTGGATAAGGGAAAAGCATACGACCTCTACAGGATCTATCTGCTGGAAGCTTCCGTGTACGGCTGCAACATGTCTGTGCCCTATGGCGCCTGGATGGGAAATACGATCCGCGACGCGTTCTGGCCGCCGCGCAGCGTCACTGCGCAGGTCCAGGATTTTCTGTATGAGCATGAGGATTTCTTCCCGGCGGATCCTGTCAAAGGAGCGGCCGTGCTCTACTCCTACGGGAGCAATTACTGGAGAGATGTTCATCGCGGCGGCAGCGCGAACGGGGATGCGGAAGCCGCGAACAAGGTCAAACTGGATGCGATGACCACGGATTGGGGAAATTCGGCAGTGGCCATGCCCTTCTGGGATGTGATTCGCTGCATGAGCGCAGGAAATGCCCTGTATGACGTGAAGATGATGCCCGACGGCGTGCTCCGGGAGGATGATTTTGACGCCCGTGAGCTGGATGGTTACCGGATGCTGGTCGTGCCGGACTGCTGGAAACTGACAGAGAACCAGGAAGAAGCGATCCTTTCGTTCGCGAAGGGCGGCGCGCCTGTGCTCATTTACGGGCGGCTGTCCGGGGATGACAGCCTGCATGAGCAGCTCAGGGCTCTCGAAAATGTTCATTTTATCCCGGAAGGAATCGAAGGTTTCATTCATACATTCGAGGAGCTGTACGGACCTGTCAGCACGGTACAGTGCCGGGACAAACGGATCGGTATGAATCGATATGATTCTGAGGAGGGGACATTCGTCCATTTGATCAATTATGATTACAGTGAGAAGACAGACAGTGTGACGCCGGTCGATGAACTGAAGGTAACCCTGCGGTCTCTGCCGGGCAGGAACGTCCGTGTGTATCGCCTGGACGGGGAGACAGATGCGTTTACCGCAGTGTTCGAAGGAGATACATGCACCGTCACCCTCACAGAGGTGCCGGTCTACACAGTGATTGAAATCACGAAACCAAGTAATTGAAAAAAACATGGACCAAAGTAATTGAAATCATGGGACTATATGAATGAGAGAAATTGAATCAGCTGTAAAGCATCGGGGCCAAGGACAAGCTAAACACTCCGATGCCGTAATTTCACTGGTTCAGATGTAAAAGCATCGGGGCCGATGACAAGCCAAACATCCCGATGCCGGGGACGGATAAAAGATAATCGATGCCTGAGAAAGAACTATCCACAATGTAATTGATCAGTCATTATAAGGAGACCAGTTATGGCAGATACGGAACAGAAATGTCAGTTTTGCGGGGCAAAGAAGTCAACAGGAAGGCGGTTCATCGGAGGCGGCGGAGTTATTATCTGCCAGGACTGCATCAAGTCATCCTATGATATTCTCTTGCGGCTCGACCAGCTGGATAAGAAGAGAAATGATGATTTTCCCTCTGTTAAGAATCTGAAAAAACCCAGCGAGATCGTCAGCTTCCTGGACCAGTACGTGGTCGGGCAGGACAGAGCCAAAAGATCGATCGCGGTGGCTGTCTATAACCACTACAAGAGGGTCAGGAACCTGGTCGATCCGGATGTTGATATCGAGAAGAGCAATATTCTGATGATTGGTCCTACCGGTTCGGGGAAAACCTACCTGGCGCGGTCGCTTGCCAAGATCCTGGGCGTTCCGTTCGCGATCTCTGACGCTACGACTCTGACAGAATCAGGATATGTCGGCGAAGATGTCGAAAGCGTGCTCTTCAGGCTGATCAAGGCGGCTGATAATGACATCCAGAAAGCTCAAAAAGGGATTGTTTACATCGATGAGATCGACAAGATCGCAAGAAAAGGGGAGAATCCTTCCATCACGCGTGACGTATCCGGTGAGGGCGTGCAGGCTGCCCTGTTAAAGATCCTTGAGGGGACCGTGGCGTACGTTCCTCCGAAAGGAGGACGCAAGCACCCGGAGGCGACGATGCTGGAGATCGATACGAGCAACATCCTGTTTATCTGCGGAGGGGCATTTTCAGGCATAGAAAAAAACATCGCCGGAAGAAATAATAAAGCCATCGGGTTCGATCCGGCCGCTGAGGAGAACAAAGAGGAGACTCTTTCTGAGCAGCTCAGGGAACTCACGCCCCAGGATCTGATAAAGTATGGAATGACTCCGGAATTTGTCGGAAGGCTTCCGGTCATCGTTGCCCTTGATGAACTGGATGAAGATGCGCTGGTAAGGATCCTGACGGAACCCAGAAACAGCCTTGTGAAACAGTACCAGAGACTTCTGCTGCTGGACGGCGTCAAACTGGAATTTGAGCCGGAAGCTCTCCGGGAGATCGCGAGGATCGCCATACGGAAGAAGACAGGCGCGAGAGGTTTGCGGGCGATCATGGAAGCAGTCATGGAGGATACCATGTACCGTATTCCCGATGAAGACAATGTCAAAAAATGTATCATCACGAAAGCCGCTGTCCAGGGAGAAGAGAAGCCGGTATTCATCACAGGTTAGAGGACAGATAGTTAGAGGACAGATATAAAAAAGCGCAGGCACGGGGCCTGCGCTTTTTCGCGGATATGCAGCTGTCTGCTTTTTCCGCGCAGCCATTTGCTGTCTGTTTGATTACTGCTGTTTGATTACTGCTGTTTGAATTACTTCTGTTTGATTTTGATTACTGCTGCGCGTATGCTGCGCTTGCTGCGCCGATCATGCGGCCGCCGTTGAAGGCTGCGCCAAGGGTCACGCCCTCGATCAGCGGGTAGCTGTTGTTGTAGAACTCAGCTACGTCCGCGCCTGCGGAGTAGAGACCGTTGATGACTGTGCCGTCATCCTTGATGACCTGCAGATTGCTGTTTACAAGTACGCCGCCGATCGCGCCGAGGCTCATCGGGCGAGCCTTGACTGCGTAGTAGCCGCCTTCGCCGAGAGAGGTCAGGAACTTGCTGTCCTTGCCGAGGATCTCGTCAACGCCTGTTTCGCAGGCTTCGTTGTATGTTGCGATGGTTGCTTCCAGATTTGCAGCGTTTACGCCCATGTTCTCAGCCAGCTCTGCAGCTGTCTCGCCTTCGAATACGATGCCGTTTGCAACGCCGTC
>CADCOP010000069.1 GCA_902803065.1 uncultured Lachnospiraceae bacterium
ATGGCGGCTCCCACTTCCGGTCATCAGGCCATTGGTGGATATATTCATAAATTGCTGCTGGATCATGTGATCACGAAGGGGGGAAAATGCCTTCCGCTGATGTCTCCTCTGGATGTTCAGCTGGATCAGGACGTCTATACAGTTGTGCAGCCGGATGTGGTGATCGTATGTGACAGGAAAAAGTTCAGAAACGGAAGGGTATTCGGCGCTCCGGATTTTGTTGCGGAGGTTCTTTCTCCATCGACACGGAAGAAAGATATGTTCCTGAAACTCAAGAAATACAGTGATGCGGGGGTCAGGGAATACTGGATGATCGATCCTCTGAGGAAAGCAGTGGTCGTATATGATCTGGAAAACGAAGGCCTGCCTGCCTTATATGGTTTTGAGGATCAGGTGCCTGTACGTATCTGGAACGGGGAATGCGTGATCGACTTTGCCGCGATTTATCAGTTCATGGGTTTTCTTCTTGACTGAGAGATGTATTTTTACGCATTCAAAAAAATACAAATCCCCGCCTTTTATGGCGGGGATTTCTTGAAACTGAAGATGGATCAGAAATGTGCCGCGGCTGATGCCGGCAGCTTCAACGATTTCAGAAACACTGATTTTTTGCAGACTCTTTTTTTGACAAGTGAGAGAAAAGTATATGCGATCTTTTCTTTTGTCGTATTGACCATAAGATGAATCTCCCTGTACAGATTGGGCCGACTGTTCAATGATTAGACAAAGCGCAGCAGGTCTTCGTCAGTTTACGGAAAATTGTAATGTACTGTGAGCAAAACTTCCGGATCGATGTTCAAAATGCGGAAAACTCAGTGGATCAGGATCTGATAGGATGTCTCAAAGGTCTCATTCGGACGAAGAGAGCGGATGCCTGTCTTTTCGGGCAGTTCTCCTGTAAATCCCGTATCATCAGCGCAGCCGTGCCATGGCTCAAGGCATACAAACGGCGCTGCGTCTGACTTGGACCAGATTCCGAAGAACGGGAAGCCTTCGCACAGGATGGTGACATACGGACTGCGGTCCGGATAGCACAGGGAAACCTGACTGAGGGTATAATCCCTGAAGATGAATGTATCAATGTCAAACAGATGATCCTTCAGGCGCACGTATCCATCTTCCGTCTCAAGAACCTGCGGCTTTTTGACAGCTGCCGTTCCGGTTGCAAGATCCGGTGAGATGTACGGGATGTTGTTCAGGCCGTCAAAAGAGAGCCAGTAATCGCTCTTCTTTTCACCGGGGCGGGCAGGAACGCGGAAAGCCGGATGAGCGCCGACAGAAAACCAGAGATCCTCGTTGGCAGAGGGGTTTTCAACATGCCAGGTGACGGTGATCGTTTTCCCTTTCAGTTCCTGTGTGACGGTAAAGCGGAAAGCGAAGGGATAGATCCGCATGCTTTCATCGGATTCGGTGAGTTCATAGGTGATGGACGTATCTGTCTTTCCGGTCAGCCGGAAATCCGTTGTGCGGGCAAAGCCATGCTGGCCGATCTCATAGTGCTTTCCCTCGTAGAGATAGGATCCGCCGAACATTTTTCCGACAAAGGGGAAGAGGACCGGCGCGTGGTAGCCCCAGAAGGCAGGATCGCCTTCCCAGAGGACTTCCTGCTGCCTTTCTTTGTCATAGATGCGGACGAGCTGGGCTCCGCGGGATTCAAACTCAAGTCTGATCTGATCATTTTCAAGAAACTGTCGTGTAGCCATGATCTTCCTCCAATCATTCGCTGCTGGCGCGCGGCTGCATATACCACGTCATACAGCTGAAATTCAACTATTCTGATATTCATTAAACCCTTTGAAAGGGTCTGCTGTCAACCCTGCAATCGATTTTCAAATCTGGAGAGAGATGGTATAATGATCAGCAGAGCAGCCGTTATGAAGCGTTAAAATGGCCGTTCTGGCACAGGAGGAGAAAATGAAGCTCAGAAGGATCTCAGACCGCATCTTTTATACACATTTTGAGACAGATCGGGACCGGCCGCTGCTGGGGTATATCCGGGGGGACCGGCTTTGCATGGCAGTTGATGCCGGACATTCCGCGGCGCATGTGAAGGAGTTCTATGAAGCGCTCAAAAAGGAAGGACTGCCGCTTCCGGATCTGACCGTGCTGACACACTGGCACTGGGACCACAGCTTCGGACTGCATGCGGCCTGCGGAATATCTGTATCATCCGGCAGGACCGCGGATCATCTGCGGGAGATCATAAGCGGATACGGTGACAGCATTGAACAGCACTTTCTTGCCCTGGATGAACACATCCGTGCGGAGTATGCGGGCAGCGAACCAATCGTTGTCACAGTCCCTGACGTGGAATATCACGGGAAGCTGACAGTCGACCTTGGCGGCGTGCATGCGTGCCTTTTTGAAGCACCTTCCGCGCATACGGACGATTCAACGCTTGTGTACGTTCCGGAGGAAAAAACGCTGTTTCTCGGGGATGCCATCTGCGGAGAGTATCCGACATGGAGAGTGGATCCGGACAGAATGAACGCACTGATCCATGTTATTGACGAGATCGATTTTGTTCACGCATTGACGGGACACTGGGAAGTCTGGACAAAGAAAGAAGTGATGGAGCATATGAAAGAAGAGATCATGGAAAACGCGGCTGCAGAAACGTCCGGCAGCAAGGCGCCTGCAACGCAGGAGCAATATCTTGAGAATGCTTTCAGGGCGAGGGAAGAGCTGGATAAAGGCGGATACACTTGTGTGCTGCGCAGTGAAGAGGGAATGCTCTGTTCTTCTGAGCACGGGATCCGGCCTTTGCTGCTCTGGATCCGAAAAGGGACTGATCTGAAGGATTATTCAGCCGCTGACCAGATCGTCGGGAAGGCAGCGGCTCTTCTGTACGCAAAAATGGGAGTGCGGGCTGTATATGCAAAGCTTCTGAGTGAGAAAGCGATCCCCGTGCTGGAGAGATACGGGATCGTATATTACGCAGATGAGACAGCTCCCTTTATTATCAACCGCGCAGGGGACGGCATGTGCCCGATGGAACAGACCGTTTTGCAGATCGAAGACCCGGATGAGGCGGCGGAAGCTCTCGCAAAAAAAGTCGTTGAACTTTCATGAAATGCAGGAATTCTTGCATTTCTGCAATAAAGGTTATAAAATATCTGTAAACTTTGGGGTTACCAACAGTTGAAAGATGAAAGGAGAGGTGAATTATGGATTTATTGAGTACATTACTTAGCGGCATGACTTCTGAAGGCTCTATGAGCAGCCTTACACAGAAGACAGGAGGTTCCTCTGACCAGATCAGCGGACTGCTTACATCGGCTCTTCCGATGCTTATGCAGGCGGTTGGAAACAACGCTTCCACACAGGAGGGGGCACAGTCCCTGCTTGGCGCTCTGCAGCAGCACACGAGCACAGCTTCTGTTGCAGATCAGATCAAGGACGCGGATGTTGATGACGGCATGAAGATCCTTGGCCATATTCTTGGCGCGGATAAGGATACTGTTTTCGGACAGCTTTCCGGACAGAGCGGACTGAGCACCGATCAGGTCGGTTCCGTTCTCGGAAGCATTGCTCCGGCTCTGATGAGCGGTCTTTCTTCTTCCATGACATCTGCAGCAAGCTCTATCGGCAAAGTCGATCTGTCTGACGGAATTGACATGAAGGATGTCGCGGGACTTCTCGGAACAGTTCTCGGCGGATCCATGGGCGGCGGCTCAGGCAAAGGCGGCCTTGGCTCGATCCTCGGAGCACTCACATCCTTCCTGAAATAAAGGATAAACAGTATAAGAATCATGTATAACTGGCGCGGACCGGTACCGGAATCATGGTACCGGTCCGCGTTGTGATTCTGTTACGTTCATTGGATTTATCATCGTTTTCCTATGAACGGTTTTACGCTCTGCGGAAAGTCAAAGGAGAAAATGAAAATCAATATCATATTGACACTGCAGAAGGGCAGTGCTAATATGATAATCGTTCTCGAAATCAGGATACAGTTATGTTTGCAAGGGAGGTTTGCCTGTTTATGAGGACGGTCTACAAGACAAAACACAGGGAAGAGATCCTGAACTATCTGAAGACGATTCCCGGCGTTCACTTTACGGCTGCGGATATCTGCCGTCATTTTAGGGAGCAGGGAAAAAACATCGGGACATCGACCGTGTACCGGCAGATCGAGCAGCTTGTCAGCGAAGGCCTTGTGAAAAAATACATTATTGATGAGAGCAGCAGCGCGTGTTTTGAATACATCGATCCGGACGGAAACTGCTGCCAGAACAGCTGCTTTCACTGTAAATGCGAAAAGTGCGGAAAGCTGATCCATATGGAGTGCAGGGAGATCGAACTTCTCCAGAGCCACTTCATGGAGCACCACGGCTTCCGGATCGACCCGACAAGAACTGTGTTCTACGGCGTGTGCAGCGACTGCATGAAGTGGATCCGCGTCTCAGCGATCCAGACAAGCGCGCAGCCGCCGGAAGAGATGTCATAAACGGATATGTTCGGATAAGGAGCAGAAAAACTTAAATGGCTGAACTTACATGCAGAAACCTGGTCCTCGGTTATGAGGGCAGTGTTCTGGTACATAACCTGAATTTTGAAGTTAACCAGGGGGATTATTTGTGCATCGTCGGCGAAAACGGATCCGGCAAATCCACGCTGATGCGCACGATCCTTCGCCTGCAGAAGCCTGTATCGGGAGAGATCGTGTACGGGGAAGGGCTGAAAGCCAGCGGGATCGGATACCTTCCGCAGCAGATGGTGGCCCAGAGAGATTTTCCGGCATCGGTGCGCGAGATCGTGATCTCAGGATTTCAGGGACATACCGGATGGAGACCGTTTTATTCAAAAGAAGAAAAGCAGCAGGCTGAAGAGAACATGCGCAGGATGGGGATCGAAGGACTGAAGGACAGATGTTACCGCGAGCTTTCGGGCGGACAGCAGCAGAGAGTCCTCCTTGCCAGGGCCCTGTGCGCGACGAGAAGACTGCTGCTGCTTGACGAGCCGGTATCCGGTCTGGATCCGGTGGTGACGGCGGAGATGTATCAGCTGATTCAGGGACTGAATGATGAAGGCCTGACGGTGATCATGATATCGCACGATATCGAAGCTGCGGTCCGTTACGCGTCTCACATTCTTCATATCGGAGACAGGATCTTTTTCGGAACCAGGGACGAGTATGTTTCAGACCAGGGAGAGGGAGGTTTCATGAGCGGCGCAGCGGCGGGAACCGGTCCGGAGCAGATAAGTGCCGGCAGAAAGGAGGAAGAACAGGATGCTGAGTAAACTTGCCATGTATTTTTCCTATCCGTTCGTACGCAATGCCATGATCGTGGGAGTACTGATCGCTCTGTGCTCTTCCCTGTTCGGCGTGACGCTGGTCCTTAAAAGGTTCTCGTTTATCGGTGACGGACTTTCCCATGTGGCGTTCGGCGCCATAGCCATCGCCTCTGTCATGAACCTGTCAAATCGGATGCTTCTTGTAATGCCGGTGACGGTGATCTGCGCAGTCCTTCTTCTTCGCACGGGACAGAACGCGAAGATCAATGGGGACGCGGCGGTAGCCATGATCTCAGTAGGCGCGCTGGCGGTCGGATATCTTCTGATGAACATATTCTCGACCTCAACAAACCTTTCGGGAGATGTGTGCAGCACTTTGTTCGGTTCCACTTCGATCCTGACGCTCAGCAAAAGCGACGTATGGGTCTGCGTGATCTTTTCGGTTATAGTTGTTGCAGCGTTCGTTCTGTTCTATAATAAAATATTCGCTGTAACGTTTGATGAGAATTTTGCCAGAGCAGTCGGAACGCAGGCAAATCTTTACAACCTGCTGATTGCTGTGATCACAGCGGTGATCATCGTACTCGCCATGAACCTGGTCGGTTCACTGCTGATCTCAGCCCTCGTGATCTTCCCGGCGCTCTCAGCCATGCGTATTTTCAGGAGCTTTTTTTCCGTTACTGTCTGTTCGGCGGTCATTTCCGTCGTATGCGCGGTGAGCGGGCTTCTGATATCCATTCTGGCAGGGACTCCGGTGGGCTCAACGATCGTAGCGGCAGATATTGCAGTCTTTTTTATTTTCGCAGTGATAGGAAAAGCAGGGAGATAAATTATGAGTGAAAAAGAGAGCAGTTATTCAACCGTTCAGACGACGGAAAACAGGGACCGGGTCATCGTCAGAACAAGTGTGATCGGTATTCTCGCGAACCTGTTTCTTGCTGCGTTTAAGGCAGCCGTAGGTCTGCTGTCGCATTCGATCGCTGTCGTACTTGACGCGGTCAACAATTTAAGTGACGCTCTTTCTTCCGTGATCACGATCATAGGAACGAAGCTGGCGGGGAAAAAACCGGATAAGAAGCACCCGCTGGGATACGGACGGATCGAGTACCTGAGCGCGCTGATCGTTTCCGCATTCGTGCTTTACGCAGGTATCACTGCCCTGGTGGAATCCGTGAAAAAGATCATTCATCCCGAGGCGGCGGACTACAGCGCGGCGGGCCTTGTCATCATCGCGTCGGCCGTGATCGTTAAACTCCTGCTCGGAAGATATGTCAAAGCAACGGGTGAGAAGGTAAACTCCGGGGCGCTGATCGCTTCCGGTTCAGATGCCGTATCTGACGCGGCGCTCTCTCTTTCCGTTTTCATATCGGCAGTCATTTTTATGGTGACCGGTTTCAGCCTTGAGGCCTATGTGGGCGTCGTGATCGCTGTATTCATTATCCGGGCAGGACTTGAAATGATGATGGAGACCCTGGATGACATCCTCGGAAAGCGCGCGGACCGGGAGCTTGTGAAAGCTGTTAAGAAGACAGTCATATCTGTTCCGGGCGTGAGGGGAGCGTATGATCTGTTCATTCACAACTACGGCCCGGAGCAGCAGGTCGCATCGATACATGTAGAAGTGCCGGATACCATGACGGCGGATGAGATCGATGAGATGGAGCGGCGGATCGCCTATGAAGTCTATAAGGAGCACGGAGTCATTCTGACCGGCATCGGCATCTATTCTGTCAATACCCGTGATGACAAGATCCGGGAAATGCGCCGGACCATCGGACGCCTCGTCACTTCCCATGACGGCGTCCTGCAGATGCACGGCTTTTATGTGGATCAGGAAAAGAAAAGAATCAGTTTTGATGTGATCATTGATTATGCTCTCATGGACCGGGAATCCCTGTTTGAGCACATCCGGGGAGATGTACAGAAGGAATACCCGGATTATGAATTATCCATGACCCTGGATATTGATGTCTGAAAACATCGCCAGGGTTTGCAGAATACTTTGTCAGGCGGCGTACGCATCTATATCACCGGTATGGATGCGTACGCCTTTTGTTTTTGCCCAGAGCCGGATGTAAGCCTGGATCTCTTTCGGAACACGGCGGTTTGCGAAGGCTTTTGCCTGGACCAGCGATCCCTGTCCTGATATCTCCATTGTTACGAGGGATCTGTGAATGTCGCTGCGGGACCTGAGAAAGACGATGAGAGATGTACCCTGGGCCACCCGGCTCATGTAAGTCCGTACACAGTTGCGCATCTGCATGGATTCTCTTTCGAGGTCAGCAGGACTGTCCGGAAGCAGGACCGTGTAGGGCTGGCCGTACAGCGGGCTTTTGGGATCCTTTTCATCTTTCTCTGTTGAGAGATGGGCATAGAACTCTGAACGGATGCTTTTCCGGAACCGTTCGAGCTGGATCCGGTCCCTGTTCATCCGGTACATTGCCGCCGCTTCATCATGTGCCGCCTGAATGTCCTTCGGCATCATTCCGAAGATGAAAGCTCCCACCTCACTGCAGATGTGAAGATAATCGCTCAGGTAACGGTAATTGTCCTGCCCTGGATACATCTGGTCAAGCTGGATCGTATACCGGAGCCATTTCAGAAGCTGCGTCTGGCTGATGGCCATGCCGGACGCTGAGAAAACGTATCCCGTATTCTGAAGCGTGTGCGGCTGGGGCGCCTGCGCATCTGTACCGATGTGAAGCTGTTTGATAAAGGATAAATACGTTTCAGAATAATCCTCCATGTCTATGAATGCCGGCGAGATGCGGTACAATTTTCTCAGACTGTCAAAAACCGGCCAGAAATCGTGCCTCTGTGTCAGCGGTTCCAGCTTTCTGAGAAACCGGATGGGAAGGGAAAAGATCCCGGCGGGGCTGCTTTCATCAAGCTTCAGCCGTGACCTGAGGGTAAACCTTTCCGGAAGATCAAGCAGAATGCGGTCTGCCAGACGGCTCAGGCCGGCCTTGCACAGAAGTTCACAGCAGCTGCGATCATACGGAGCAAGGAGGGGAAGAAGGGGAAATCTTCCGGTGTATGCATCAAGCATGAGCTCGGGATACGCAGCTGAAAATGCTTCAAGAGCTCCCGGCGCAATGCGGACAGGCGCCGTGTCCTCCGGACCGAGGAGCATGACATCACGGATGTCAAAGGAGATCTGGGAGAGTATATGATCCCGGCAGATAATAAAAATGAACGGGGAAGAACTCTGATTTCCCGTGGTCCGGCAGAATACTTTGAGGCAGGGCCTGCCGTCCGCAGCGGTGAGAGAGACGCAGGCCGCGTTTGCGCGCCCGGCCAGGAAAGAAAGCTCTTCCGGGGCAAGATCATCTGCCTTAAGAAGGCTGTTGGCCTTACATTCTTCAGGCACATCCGTCAGAATGCTTAAGGGAAGGATGACTTCGGGATGCTTCCTGCGGAAGGGGAGCAGCCGGCATTGCAGCTTGACCAGATCCAGTACGTTGTCTCCGTGAAAGCCCGGGAAAAAGTTCCGGACAGGACGGAGCGGGTCATTTGGAACGAGCGGTATCAGGGCGGAAGGATCATTCTGTCCCCGGGAGAGCCAGGACATAAGGCTCTTTTTGCCGTTCTGCGCGTATACTTTGTTCTTTCTGAAAGTGGCGGTGAAGACTTTTTTCCAGACGCCTGCCGGGATGATCTCGTGATCGGAGAAATCATTACTCTCCGGATCAAACTCTTCAAACAGCCCTTCTGCCGAAGTATTGCGGCCGAGGAGAAAGCTCTTCAGGCGGTCGCGGTTCCACAGTTCAAGCTGATATACATGGAATTTCAGAACATCTCCCCTGCGTGTGAACAGATATCCGTGACTGCCGAGAGCAATGGGAGAAATGGAGAATTCATTTCTCAGGGAGAGATTGTCCGGGGAACAGTCACACGTTTCCATATGTTTAAGGTAGTTATAGCGATCCTGCAGGAGCATCTTTCCGCATTTGCTGCAGAAAACATGCATGCCCGACTTGATAAAACAGTTTCTGATCAAAATATCCACAGCAGTCATCCTCCTGAATTAATAAAAACATCGATCATGATTTGTATCGGATATGATCCCGTCCGGGGTCATTCGGAAGTCATTCAATTGTCAAAGAACAGTGAATCGCGCGTCTTTGGGGGAACAAAAAGAAGTATAAAAGAATGCAGCACGAAAAGCCATAAACCAATGGTTTTATGGATTTTCGTGCTGCATTCTTTTATACTTTCATGATCGCGCCGGTCAGTTGCATTACCTGATATCTGCGGTGCAGATCTCAATTCCTTTTTCCCGTGCCCAGACGGTCAGGTATTTTCTGGCGGACGGAGTCAGACGCCCGTTGGCAAATGATTTTGCCTGGAGCAGCTTTCCGTCGGGTGAAACTTCAAGTGTCACAAAGGACCTCTGCGGACTGCACCGCCTGCGGAGGAACAGAATACGGGCAGCGCCGCTCTGTACATTCCGGATGTACGTTGCCAGACAGCTGCGCATCTGTGCCGCTTCCGCTGACATTTCCGCAGGGGAGAGAGGGATGCGGACCGTGTATTTCTGGTCATACAGCGGACTTTCCGGATCTGCTTCATCTTTTTCTGTCGACAGTGCATTGTACGAAGGCTCGCAGATCCGCAGCGTGAAATCATCGCCCGCCGCGGCGGCAGTTTGGGATGTATGCATATCAGCTGCTTTCTTCTTTGCTTTTTCGGGATCCTTCGGAGTGAGGCCTTCCGGCCACAGCTGAAGATCAGTGCAGAGCCGGCAGTAATCCATGTAAGAAGAAAGATGTTCCTTTTCAGGTTCGGTCTCATCGAGCCTGGCCAGATAGCCGGATATGCGAAGCAGCTGTTTCTGTGAAACATCCCCTAAAAATGAGAGGGTAATGCGCTGCTGATCCGCGACAGGATCATGGCAGACGGACAGGTGGCCTGCCACCATCAGAGCCCAGGAGCGGGAATACTGCTCCAGATCCGTTAAGGCAGGCGAAATGCAAAAAAGCATCCGCAGGCCCTGCAGAAATGCGGTAAATTCCGGAAGATGGCTCCATTTCTGAGCTTTGCGCAGGCACTTTACAGGAAGTCCGTAGATCTCCCTGGGGTTTGAAGCGGCTGCGAGCGGCGGATATACTGAAGCCGGAGCAGTATCCGGAGCATCGGTCAGCTGGGAGAGCAGGTGGTCAGCCAGCAGCCCCAGTCCTGCCTTGCAGAGCAGTTCAAAATAGGGGTGATAATACGATCCGAGAACAGGAAGAAGGGGATAGTCTCCTGTATAGGGCGCAGGAAAGAGCGGCGCGTGAGACTGCGTATACTCACGCAGCTCTTCGAGAGGAGAAGCTGAGGAGAGAGAAAAGACAGAATCAGAGTGAAGGCTCAGAATGGGCAGTAAATGAAAAGGGTGCAGGGACCGCAGCTCATTTCCTGAAACCGTGAGGACGTTGAAAGTGCCGCAGGTGCTTTCCGCAACTACGATTCTGAGGCATGTCCGCCCGCCCTCGGTAAAGCAGCCTATGTAAGCTCCCGGCCCGCGGCCGGTTTTAATGTATACTCTGTTCTGTTCAGCAGTGATCATGACCTTCTCCGCAGCCCTGCCATCCCGCAGACGGCAGCGCACTGTTTATCCGGGCTGTTTTGTTCTGCGTTGGTGTATGGCATGTACAGCTTAGGAAAGCCCGGTTGTTTTATATGATTATAGATGCAGGTCATCAGAAGCGCCATAAACTTACGGTTTGAATACAAAACTGCCGCATGAAGCAGAGTAAAGCTTCATGCGGCAGTTCGCCGGTATTTTGTTCAGTATTCAGCGCAGGATCACTCTTCGCTGATCTCTTTCAGCATTTTTTTCAGTTTTTTGAATTGCTTTTTACCGTAGCGCAGCTTTGCCTGATACAGGAAGATGCGCTCGATCCTTGTGAAGAATTCTTCCCCGAGGCTGTCATCCTTTGCCTTATTGCAGAAGGAGCAGCAGGCCTGCAGGTTGTCGAGATCATTTGTGCCGCCTTTGGAGAGCGGGATAATGTGATCGATCGTGTATTCCTGCAGCGGGATGAAACGTCCGCAAATGCCGCAGTGGCCTTCCGTCCGGTTATAGACTATGTTTCTCTCGCGGGTCGTAAAGTTCCGCCTGCGGTGAATGATCGGAAGGTCATCAGCCGCGGTTGACGGGTTTTCATCACGAAGGCGGGAAGCAGAGCGGTTGTTGCGGCGCAGTTTTCTGTCACGGCGGTTTTCACCGGAAGATGGTTCCTCCGGCCCTTTGATGCCGCGGCGCGGCGTTAATCTGGAAGAACTCTGGGAACTGCGGTTCCTGCCGTTTGAACTGCTCTGATCATTCTGAGCTGTCTGGGTGTTTGCGGAAGCAGAGGAAGCTGCGGACACAGTCTCAGCGGATGCTGCCTGCTGCGGAGCAGAGCTTTCTGCAGCGGCAGGGGCTGTCTCAGAAGCTGCCCTGCCTGAGCGGTTTGCTCTGCGGCCTCTTGAACGGCGGCTGTGATTATCCTCTGCAGGAGCTGCCTGAGCCTGCGCTGCGGCGGAAGCATCTGTTTTTGTTTCTTCCTGCTGCGTATCAGACTGCACGGCCTGTAATTCTTTCTGCGGTTCAGCTTTCGCAGCTGCTTTCTGCTCTGATTTCCGCTCACCGGGAGTTCGGATCACGACAGGCTCAAGATCATCCAGCCACGGATTCGGCATGTAGAACTGCTTCTTTACAGACTTTGGTTCCTCTGTATTCTGTTGTTTTTCCGGGGTGTGTCTTTTCTCTTCGGATGCTGCCTGCGCAGGCACTGTTTCTTTTACTTCGGCATCCTTCTGATCCATGGCAGCCTTCTGCTGCGGATCTTCATGTTGCTGCTGCGTTTCGCTCTGCGCCGGGTCTGTGCTGCGCTGCATGTCTTCATGCTGCTGCGGAGCTTCATTCTGATGTACTGCGTGCTGCTGCAGAGCTTCGCTGTGCTGCGAGTCTTCATGCTGCTGCGAAGCTTCGCTGTGCTGAGCATCTTCACTGTGCTTCGCGGTGTTCCGGGGCTCAGCATTCTGCTGCTCCGCGGCGCGCTCTCTTTTGCGCTGATTCCTGCGGGTGTTTCTGCTCCTCGTATTCTTTTTTACGGGAGCCTCTGCCGGCTGTTCTTCTGCAGTGCTTTGTCCTGCCTCTGCGGCCTGCTTTTCAGCGTCTGCCGTATGCATTTCAGCCTCTGCCGGCTGTTTTTCAGCGACTGACGGCTGCATTTCAGTATCTGCAGCCTGGATCTTTGCGTCTGCTGTCTGCTCTGCGGCGGCCTTCTTCTCAGCGTCTTCAGCCTGTTTTGCGGCGCCTCTTTTCCGGGACCCCGCGGATCGCTTTGATGCCGTTTTCGCCGTTTTCTTTCCGGTGCCGTTTTTCTCAGCAGAGGCTTTCTGCTCAGCGGACGCATCTTCTGAATGAGCGTCGGCCTCTGCCTTCGCATCATCTGCTGCCGGCTGCTTTTCGGCGGTTTCTTCCGCGCGGATCGCCGCTTTTTCTTCCGCTGCCCTTGCGGAAGTTCTGGCTGTGTTTCTCTTTCTGCCTCTGGCAGAACGTGCTGCCGGCTTCTTTTCCGCCGGCTGTGTTTCGGTTTCTTCAGATGTGGCTGCCGTCTGCTGTTTCCCGGCGGGAGAGGCGTTCTTCTTCTCTGACGGCTCCTTCACGGGAGTGACGACCTCGGCGATCTCAAATCCGTTCAGCTTTCTCGTCGCGCGGTCGATAAGCCGCTGCGCTGCGTTTCTGTCCTTGAAGACAGTTGCCGAGGAAGGATCGGAAACGATCTGAACAGCCCTGTTTTTTGTCTGAAGACAGTAGTTTGTACCGTTTGTGATAATAAATGGCATGTTATCTTCTCCATGATCAATAACTGTTCACACACATTCGCTGCTTCGGGCAGGGCTTTTTCCGGGCAGCGCGCGTGCAGTTTCGGTTGTGCCATGCCTGTATAAGGCACAGTCAGCTTTTAGTATAACAAATTAAGGCTGTCTGGGCAATGCCGTTTTTTTTCTTGCAATTCTCTGTTCTTCGAATTATTATAAAGCGAAAGAAAATCGAGGATCGGAATATCATGAACCGGTGCAATGGAACAGGAGGCATGTATGAAACCATATGCAGAAATGACACCCGAAGAACTCACAGCTGAGATCGCTGAGCTTAAGAAAGAATATAAGCGGTACCAGAACATGGAGCTGCAGCTGGATATGAGCAGAGGAAAACCCTGCGCGGAACAGCTGGATCTTTCCATGGGACTCATGGACGCTCTTGATTCTAATGCGGACCTGATCTGCGAGGACGGAACCGACTGCCGCAACTACGGCATCCTGGGCGGCATTCCCGAAGCCAAGGAACTCATCGGCGACATGATGGAAAACCATCCGGACAACATACTGATCTTCGGAAACTCTTCCCTGAATGTAATGTATGACTCGATCTCCCGCGCCATGACGCATGGGATCATGGGCAATACGCCCTGGTGCAGGCTTGACAAAGTAAAGTTCCTCTGCCCGGTACCGGGGTACGACAGGCATTTTGCCATCACAGAATACTTTGGCATTGACATGATTCCCGTACCCATGTCTCCCACGGGACCGGATATGGACATGGTCGAGGAGCTGGTTGCCAGTGATGAGTCGATCAAAGGAATCTGGTGCGTTCCCAAGTATTCAAATCCTCAGGGGTATTCCTATTCGGATGAAACCGTACGGCGCTTCGCGAGACTGAAGCCGGCTGCCAGGGACTTCCGTATTTTCTGGGATAATGCTTATGGCATGCATCATCTGTATGATCATGATCAGGATTACCTGATCGAGATCCTGGCCGAGTGCAAACGCGCAGGGAATCCGGACCTGGTGTATAAATTCGCATCCACATCCAAGATCACCTTCCCGGGCAGCGGTATTGCGGCAATGGCAACATCCCTCAACAATCTGCAGGATATCAAGAAGCAGATGAGCATACAGACCATCGGCCATGACAAGGTCAACCAGCTCCGTCATGTGCGTTTCTTTAATGATATTCACGGCATGGTTGAGCATATGAGGCTGCATGCTGACATTCTCCGCCCGAAATTTGAAACGGTGGAGGATGCCCTGGAGAGAAACCTCGGCGGTCTGGGTATTGGTGAATGGACAAAGCCGAAGGGCGGTTATTTCATCAGCTTTGACTCTCTGCCCGGCTGCGCGAAAAAGATCGTTGAGCGCGCGAAAAAAGCAGGCGTCAAAATGACGCCCGCCGGTGCTACCTGGCCATATGGAAAGGATCCGCAGAACTCGAACATCCGTATAGCGCCCACCTATCCGACACTGGATGATCTGCGCACAGCCGCGGAACTGTTCACGCTCTGCGTACGCCTCGTCAGCGCGCAGGCGATCCTCGAAGAAAAGAAAACCGCGTGATGTGATCACGCGGCAGTAAGGCTGCTCCGCAGGCATGCAGATGCTTAGCGGGGCAGTTTTTTCTTTATGAGCAGAGGGTCCAGAGCCGCCAGTGCCCCCGGCAGAACGAAGATGATCAGGATGAGAGCGCAGGACGCGCCTTTGGCGATCGTATGGCAGATCTGGCCGATGGTGGGATTCGGGAATGCGTACCCGAGGATCACAGTGCACAGTACGATGATCGACCCGGAAGTCAGGATGGTGTTGATGGATCCTCCGTAGGCCTCGCGCAGGGTATCCGGTATATTCATGTCCAGACGTTTTTCGCGGTAATAATTGGTGAACAGGATGGCGTAATCGATGGTGGCTCCCATCAGGATGCTCTGCACCATAAGAAGAGCCAGGTAATAGATTCCGCTTCCCGACAGGGAAATGACGACCATGGTCGCGTAAACAGCTGTCTGGATCAGGGCGACCAGAAGGACCGGAATCAGGAAAGAGCGGAAGGTGATCACCACAACGACGAAGATCGCAAGCGCTGTAATGATCGTGATCCGGTTCATCTCACCGCGGAAGGTCCGGGACATTTCATAGGCCATGGGCGTGTTTCCGATGATGAAGTTTTCGCCGGGCAGCTGATCAGAACAAAGCTGCGTGAGCCTGTCCATGAAGGCGTACGTTTCTTCGCCCTCATCGGGGAGAGCCGCGGAAATGGCCATAATGGAATAGTGTTCCCCTTTCAGCGATCTGACGACCCCGCCGATCAGCTCCTCTGCCTGGGAGAGCGCGTCCCGGGCCTCTTTTGGAAGTACGGAAGCGTAGGGTGCCTGCGTGGTCATCGTATCTGAGACAAAAGAGATCAGTTCCGGTATCGTCATGACAGGAAGAGTTTCCTGCGGTATTTGGCGGGCAGCTGTGAGCCGGAAAAGGATCCGAAGAATATCAGGGGTCAGATGTTCAGACAAGCCGGAAAGACGGTTGCAGAATTCATCTTCAGCCATATCCCCGCCGCCTGTCATTGTGCGTGCAACAGGCCTGAAGAGCTTCAGTGAGACAATGACCTGAGGATCGGTCAGGCCGGAGATAAGACCGCAGGAGAGGATATCGTCTTCAAGGAGATCAAACACTTCATCGGAGGATACCGTCAGACCGGAAAAAGAATCGCTCCCTGAAGCTTCCGCGTAAATGAGCTGCAGGGCAATATCTGCGAGAGACTTAAGTTCCTCTGTGCTTCCGTCTGTTTCCAGCAGGGAGAAAAGGGCAGCATGCTGCTCATGCGGCAGGTAGGAACTAAGGGATGATAAAAGCTCGGGTATGGAACCTGCCAGCTGGGATCTTGTGAGAGCCGCGCCCATGGTCGTAGACCAGGCGTTGACTGCTTCCACATGGTCGTCTGCGAGCAGTTCCTGCGCAATACCGGCGGCGGCATCCTCATCTTCATTGCTGTAGAGAACGACAATCTGGTTGACCTTCGGGAAAACAGCATCGATGGAGTTGGGTTCGCTGAGGGTAAAGTCAATGCCTGCCCCTCCCTTCAGCACAAACATGATGGCGCACAGAACACAGAAAGCCGCCAGTATCCCTCTGCAGTGCCTGCTCTCAAAGCGGGAGAGGCCTGATACGGGAAGCTGCGGTATTTTTTTCGCGGTTCTTGCGATCAGCTTCTCGCAGCCGGGGATCATGGCAGGAAGCACGGTAAGGATGCAGATCATGCTGATCAGCACGCCCTTGGCGAGCACGAATCCCATCTCTCCGCCGATCTTAAAGCCCATGAAAACAAGAGCAAGAAGGCCGACGACAGTAGTCAGGGAACTGCCTGCGATCGATGAAAAGGAGCTGCTGATGGCTTTTTCCATGGCTTTCTCCGGGGAAGGAGATAAAGCCTTCTCCTGCCGGTACCGGTTCATAAGAATGATGGAATAATCCATGGACAGGACCAGCTGCAGGATAGCCGCGATGGAATAGGTGATGTCAGAGATGCCGCCGAGGATGAGATTGCTTCCGAGATTGATCAGGATAGCAATACCGATCGCCAGCATGAACAGGGCAGGCTCGATCCAGGAGCCGCTCATGAAGATCAGGATAGCAAAGATCATGCACACGGCAAAAAGCATAAGGCCAACAGGAACCGTTCCGCCGGTCGTATCGTCAATGCTGTATGTCAGCTGATAGGATCCGGCAAAGGTCTCTTTTATGCTTTTTTCTATGGCTTTCATTTCAGGAGAATTATAGTTGCAGGAAAAATTCAGGACATACAGTGTGCAGGAATCCTTCTCATAGTGAGGATCGCCTGCCGCGTAGGATACAGAATCAACATGTTCAAATGAAGATAACTCCCGGTACACGGACATCCTTTCTTCTGCGGGAAGATCCGTGAACATGACGCGGATCGTATTTGGCGCGGCAAGACCCGGAAATTCTTCTTCCATGATCTGTATGCCTTTTTTCATGCGAGAGCTGTCCGGGAGATAGCGCGCCATATCTGTGATCAGAGGAACACGCAGCATCATGGCTCCGCACAGGATACCAAGTACGGTCATGATGATAAAAACGGGTTTTCTGTATTTCACAAGAATATGCGGTAAGCTGTTCACGGGGACTCCTTTCCTTCATTATGCCAGTCCTTGCAGAGCAGATCGGGAAACAGATGCGTATAGTATGATACTATCATGATTCTGGCGTAAAAGAAGTAATAATTTGGTAAATAATTGCGGCTTGAGGGTTTAATCACGGAACGGTATAATGAGTTCAGAATAGTCAGGAAGGAGAATGACTGAAATGAAAATGGCGGAAAAGGCGGTACGTATAGCGGTACTGCTCTGCTGTCTTCTTATAATGAACCTGAGCATCGCCGCGGCGGAAACATCTCCCCGGGAAGAGGAAGCGGGAGAAACGAATGCGGTGGCTCTTGCCAGATTCCATAAGGTTTCCGGAGGCAGATTTTCGGGCAGTAAAAAAGGGATCCGCTACATTTATAAGGATAAGCATTATGAAAGCAATACCTGGGCACAGATCGGAAGATATGTGTACAGGTTTGATGCTGCCGGATATGTAAAGCGCGGCGCTTTTACATGGAACAAAAAGACGTACCGGGCGGATAAGAAGGGTATTCTGTATATTAACAGGCTCTATACGCACAGATCAAAAAAATACTATTACGGACCGGACGGCGTCATGGCGCGCTCAGCCTGGGTCACACTCGCCGGCAGGGAATACTTCTTCGGCAGCAGCGGCAGCATGGCTAAGAACTGCTGGGTCGGAGAGTATCATACAGGTAAGAGCGGAGAGAAGGACAGCAACTGTATCCTCGGGAAGTATTATCTCGGCCCGACGGGGAAAAGAGTACTGATCTCATCGATCAGCGGCAGCAAGGATAATAAACGCCTCATCATTATCGGGGCTTCCCGCGTTGTGCAGATGGCGCAGGATGTGTCGGATGATACGGATGTGATCTATTTTGCCAAAAGCGGTGAGGGATACAGCTGGTTAAAAAATACCGTGTACAGAAGACTGACTGACGCGCTTAAGCTCTGGCCCTGCAGTACGGTGGTCATTCAGCTTGGAAATAATGATATTAGCAGGGGAAACAGCCATCTGAAGGATTACATCGGGCTGTATAAAAAACTGATCCGGAAATATCCGAAAGCTTCGTTCTGCTTTATGGACGCGCTCCCTTCCAAAGGGAGACCCGCAGCGAATGCAAAGAGAGCAGCGTTTAACAGAAAGCTGACAGCGGCATTTCCTTCACGCGCGATCGGCGGCTACGATTATATGGAACGGACCGGTTATGAGCAGAGGTCGGCGAATGACCGCGGACATTATGACGCGGCTACAAACCGCAGGCTGTTTTCTTATATTCTCAGCAGGACGGGATGGAAATCATGAATGACAGAGATGAGAACCGGGAGAGGTATTTCCACGAGACAGAACTGAAAATGATCGTCCGCGGCTGGGCAGAGGAAAACGCCTGTCCGCAGACACTGGACGCGCTGGCGATGGCTGAGAGGTGCCATGCAGGGCAGCTGAGAAAGGTGATGGGTAAGGAGAGAGTCCCTTTCATACGCCATCCGCTTATTCTCGCTGCGCATGCGATCCGCCTCGGAATCGCTGATGATACGCTGGCCGCGGCATGCCTTCTGCACGACGTGTGCGAGGACTGCGGAATCAGAAACAGTGAGCTTCCTGTTGGCCCGCAGGCCCGGGAGATCGTACGGCTGCTCACAAAAGAACAGGGAGTGGATTACAGGCTCGAGGAAAACGACAGGCCGTATTTTGCCGGGATAGCGGAAAACCCGGACGCCTGTATGGTCAAGATACTGGACCGCTGCAACAACATGTCGGAAATGTCTTCCGCCTTCAGCACGCACAGGATGAAAGAGTATCTGGAAGAAACAGAGCGTTTTGTCATCCCTCTGTTTGCGGTGGCAGAAAAGAAAGAAAAGTACCGGAGTGCGCTTTTTCTCGTGAAATATCACATGATGAGCGTTCTGGAAGCGCAGAAAAGAATGTTCAGGGAGATAGCGCATGAGTGAGAAATATAAATCGATATTGTTCGATCTGGATGGCACGCTGACCGATTCCGGGCCTGGCATAACCCGGTGTGCGGCACTGGCGCTGGATGCGGTGGGAATTTCGCACCCTCCGAAGGAAGAGCTGGGAGTGTTTGTCGGTCCGCCGCTGGTGGTATCGTTTACCCGCTTCGGCGTTCCCGCTGATCAGGTCGAAGAAGCGATCCGGATCTTCCGCGTGCACTATAATGCCGGCGGAAAGTTTGAGAATACTCCGTATGATGGTATCGGTGAGCTTCTCGGGCGGCTGAAGGAAGAAGGATTCAGGATATATGTAGCCACTTCCAAACCGGAAGGGACAGCGAAAGAAGTCCTGGAGAGGTTTGCGCTCACCGGGTATTTTGATGAGATCTGCGGGGCTACGCTGGATCATTCCCGGGAGAACAAGGACGCTGTGATCGATCATCTGCTCCATAAGATCGGCGGGGCCGGCCGTCCCGTCATGGTGGGGGATACCGTGTTTGACGTGCAGGGGGCAGCGAGGTTCGGGATTCCCTGCATCGGGGTCACCTGGGGCTATGGACAGGAACAGGATATGAGAGATGCGGGGGCCGTCGGAATTGCCCGGACAATGGAAGAACTCTACGACCTGCTGCACTGAGGATAAGAAGGGTGAATGTCTATGAATAAGGAAGATCTGTTCCGGGGCTGCCTGATCGGCGGCGCTGCCGGAGATGCGCTTGGATATACGGTTGAATTCTGGGGTGAGAGGGAAATTTTCCGGGAATACGGCAGCCGGGGCATTACCGCCTATGAGAAGGCCAGAGGCCTCGCGCGGATATCGGACGATACGCAGATGACCATGTTTACGGCAGCGGGGCTTATAAAGGGCGAGCCCTATGCTGTGAATGTATATAGGTCCTATCTTGACTGGCTGGGAACGCAGGAGAGGGATGCCGACGTGCTTCGCGGGCACAGGCCTGCGACCTGGCTGAGCGGGGCAGAAGGACTGTATGCGCGCAGAGCGCCGGGCGGGACCTGCCTGTCCGCGCTTCGCAGCGGCGCAATGGGAACCATGGATAAACCGCTGAACAACAGCAAGGGCTGCGGCGGCGTCATGCGTTCGGCACCTGCGGGCCTGATTGCCGGCAGTGACGAAAAGGCAGAGGAAAGAGCGGCTCTTCTCGGCGCGCAGGTGAGCGTGATCACCCACGGACATCCGCTGGGCTATCTTCCCGGAGCAGCTCTTGCTCACATCGTGTGGCAGCTGACACATTCGGAAAACAGCAGTGTACGGAAGGCAGCTGCCGATACGGCGGATGTTCTGCAGACTCTTTTTGCGGGCGATGCATATCTTCCGCGTTTCCTGGAGACGATGAAGAAGGCTGTGGAGCTTGCGGACAATGGCCTGACGGACCTTGAGAACATTCATGCGCTCGGCGAAGGCTGGGTCGGTGACGAAGCTCTGTTCATAGGCCTTTACTGCGCTGTCAGGTATTCTGAGGATATTGACAGTGCTCTCATTGCCGCGGTCAATCATCGCGGAGACAGCGACTCCACGGGCGCCGTGGCAGGCAATATTGTCGGAGCGCATCTGGGAATGAGCGGTATACCGGAAAAGTACACAAAGGATCTGGAGCTTACGGATGAGATCCTGACACTGGCGGATGATCTGCTCCGCTATGACCACGACGCGCAGATGAACGAAGCGGTAAAGAGTGATCCGGAGTGGGTCCGGAAGTATTGCGTGAGCGAGATCTAAAAGCGAGACCTGAAAAACGAGACATAAAAATGAAAGCCCGGCTGAAATATGCCGGGCTGTATGTATGTCTGTCAGTATGTC
>CADCOP010000070.1 GCA_902803065.1 uncultured Lachnospiraceae bacterium
TACGGGTCGTTGTTCTTGTACGGGTCGTTATTCTTGTAAGGGTCATCCGTTGCGGAAGTATTTCCCGTCGAAGCATTTTCCGAAGCGGCTGCTCCGCCGGTCCCGCTTGGCTTCGGCTCCTCAACCATGATCAGCTTATAGCGGCTGTCCGTAGTCTCGGAATTACTGGCAGTCGCGGTGTCATCCCCGCTCTTTTTGCCAGAAGAACTGCAGGCGCCAAGGCCAATCGCCAAAGATCCTGCCAGAAGCAATGCGAGAACTGCTCTCACCTGTTTCCCAGTTTCTCTCATTCGTAGAAACCTCCTCTCATAATATGTGTGTAGCATGTGTTATCTTCATGTCCAAACCTTTTCTGCACATACAGCCGCGCCATATCCTGAAACACGCAGTTCACCTGCCTGGAATGTTTACACATTTCAGTATCCGGTCTCCGGTATTCCTCATTGCCTGTACAAAAGCACAGAATCTACGCTGTTCCCTCCTTTATTGTGATTTTTTACATTGCTGAAATAGAAATGAAGTGAAAAAAAGAAATATTACATAAAGATTTATTCCATTATAACAGTAATGATTGGAGTTTTCCACAAGAATCGAAAAATCCATCTTTCCCGGTCATCCCTGTGCTTTGATCCATCACCGGAAAGCCCGGCAGCCCTCAGCATGAAACCATGCGATCTGCCAACAAAAGCTTGCCTGTATTCTTTTCCTTGTTGTATACTGTACGGGGCACAGCTAAAGAAGCTTAAGATAAGATGAAACCGTCCGTTTTCAACGATCCGGAAGGAGCCAGTCAATGAAAAAGTCTGTCAAAAAAACATTTCTTCATACGCTGGAGATACTCGCTGTCGTTCTGAGTTTTCTGGGCAGGAATTCGATCGCACGGTTTCTTGCCGCCAAGCTCGGACTGAGTGCGGTCGTGGAGGTAACCAGCCGCTTCGGTGCAGACGCCGGCCATCGCTTTTCCTCTTTCGTGGCGCTCCTGATCGCCGAGCCGCGGCTGATTGCCGTTATAGTGGCAGGAGTCATCGTTCTCTTCCACGCGGTTGCATGGATCATCTCGCGCCTCGTGCATCCAGCGCGCAGGCCGCACAGAGGAAAGAGGCACGATCATCGTCCGGACAGGGATGAGCCTGTATACCCCGGTGATCTTCCTCTCGGGCACCGCGGCTCCGGCAGAAAGCGGAGCTGATACCGCTGCCGCAGCACGTATAAGTAACCCTTCGACCCTTTGCCTGGTCAGCGCCGGGCAAACAAGTATCTGTAAAAACCTTAATAATAAAATTATGAACACAGAGAGCCGATATGATCAGGTCCCGTTTGTTCAGAAGGATCACCTCGAATATCCCGAACTTACCATGTTCCAGATGGTCGAGAGGATCGCTGCTGAATATCCGGATGAACCTGCTTATGAATTCTACAACAAAAAAACCAGCTACCAAAGCTTTATCCGCAAAGTCGAACAGGCAGCACGCGCATTTACAGCGAAAGGTATCCGCCGCGATGATGCTGTCACCATCTGCATGCCCAACACGCCGCAGACGCTCATCTGCTTTTACGCTCTGAACCGGATCGGAGCCAGGGCCAACATGGTCCATCCTCTCTCAGCTCAGAAAGAGATCACTTTTTACCTGAATATCTCCCAGAGCAAAATGCTCCTGACGCTCGACATGTTCTGCGAAAACGTTGAAAAAGCGGTCGCAGCTGCCGATCATCCGGTCACCGTTCTCGTCGCCCGGATGCAGGACGAACTCCCTCTCCATCTGGCGGCTGCCTATACAGTGGCAAAGGGCAGGAAGTTTCTGAAATATCCGAACACGGGACATTCCATGCTGTGGACAAAGTTTCTGCGCGCGGGCTCTGCCTCCGTCACGCTTCCCGGATCCGTTTATGATCCTTCCCACACCTCCGTTATCCTTTACAGCGGGGGAACCAGCGGTACGCCTAAGGGCATCTGCCTCTCAGACCAGAATTTCAACGCCTGCGCCATGGAGGCCAGGGAAGCCATTGGCAGCGAATTCCGCTGCGGTCTCTCCCTTCTGGCGTGCATGCCCTGCTTCCACGGCTTCGGCCTCGGAATCAATGTGCATACGGTTCTGATCCACGGCGCATGCTGCCTGCTTATGCCTTCATTTGACAAAAACAGCTACGCCAACATGCTGATCAAAAAGCGTCCGAATTATATTGCCGGCGTTCCTACGATCTTCGAGGCCCTTCTCCATCTCCCTCAGCTGGAGGGACAGGACCTGAGCTTCCTGAAGGGAATGTTCTGCGGCGGAGACTCTCTCTCGGTTGAGCTCAAGGCAAAGATCGACAAGTTCCTCAAAGAGCACGGCGCTTCGATCCAGGTGAGGGAAGGCTACGGCCTGACTGAATGCGTAACGGCAAGCTGCCTGACTCCCAGGGATGAATACCGTCCCGGAAGCATCGGGATCCCCTTCCCCGACACAGAATACAGGATCGTCCGTCCGGGCACATCCGAACTTCTTCCTCCACTCGCGGAGGGCGAGATCATCCTGACCAGTCCGACCGTCATGATCGGCTATCTCAATAACGAGGCCGAAACCGCGTCGACCCTGCGCAGGCTTCCCGGGGACAAACGCACCTGGCTCTATACAGGCGATCTGGGTTATATGGATGAAGAGGGATATGTGTATTTCCGCCAGCGCCTGAAACGCATGATCATCACGAACGGATATAACGTGTATCCGGGGCAGATCGAAAATGTCATCGACAGCTGTCCGGAAGTAGCCTACAGCTGTGTGATCGGTGTCCCGGATCCACGCAGGATGCAGCGCGTAAGGGCATACATCGTCCTGCGCGACGGAGTAACGCCGGATGATGCCTGCCGCGAGCGGATCATGGAAACGCTGCGCATGCACGTTGCTGCTTACGCACTTCCGAAGGAGATCGAATTCAGGGACAGTCTTCCCCGCACGCTGGTCGGGAAGGTCGCGTACCGCCGGCTTGAGGAAGAGGCAGCCGGCAAGATGCAGGATCCGATCGCAGTATGATCAGCCTTCCGGATACGGAGAAAGGCGCGTGCGGCATGGCGGCAGCGATCATTGCTGCTCCGGCATAATCCTGAGCAGCCCGGAACAATACGGAGAATATATATGGCAGAAAAGAACTGGAAAAA
>CADCOP010000071.1 GCA_902803065.1 uncultured Lachnospiraceae bacterium
CCGGATAAGATCACGAAGCTGGGGATTGCCAGGACATTCCAGAACATCCGTCTGTTTGGGAAGATGTCGGTGTTTGAAAATGTTCTGATCGCCAGACACATGCGCTCGAAAGCGAACTTCCTGTCCGCCACATTCCGGATGAACATTTCGGAAGAGAGAGCAAATCAGGAAGCGGCCATGAAATATCTGAAACTGGTCGGCCTTGAGGACCTGCAGCTTGAAAAAGCCAGTTCTCTGCCGTACGGCAAGCAGAGACGCCTGGAGATCGCCCGCGCCCTTGCCACGGAACCGGAGCTCCTTCTGCTGGATGAACCGGCCGCCGGCATGAACCCGCAGGAAACGGTGGAGCTGGCGCATTTTATACGCGATATCAAGAATCAGCTTGGCCTGTCAGTATTCGTTATTGAGCATCATATGGATCTGGTCATGGAGATCTCCAACCGCATTTATGTGCTTGATTTTGGAAAACTGATCGCTTCGGGCACGCCGGAAGACATACAGAACGATCCTCGAGTGATCGAGGCATATCTGGGGGTGGGTGACGAGGATGCTTAAAATCGATGATCTGAAAGTAAATTATGGCGGAATTGAAGCCGTAAAGGGAATCAGTTTCGAGGTTCAGGAGGGCAGTATCGTCACTCTGATCGGAGCTAACGGAGCCGGGAAGTCAACGACTCTCCGCTCGATCGTTTCACTTGTAAAGCCAGCGTCCGGAAAGATCGAGTTTCAGGGCGAGGACATCACCGGGCTGCCGACAAATGAGATCGTTTCCAGGGGCATCACTCTGGTCCCTGAGGGAAGAAGAATATTCCCGGATCTTACAGTGCTGGAGAACCTGAAGATCGGCGCGTACATGCGCAGCGATTCCATTAAGGATGACCTGAACTGGGTATTTGACCTCTTCCCGCGCCTCCGGGAGCGTGAATGGCAGCCGGGAGGAACTCTTTCCGGAGGCGAGCAGCAGATGCTTGCCATTGCAAGAGCGCTGATGAGCCGTCCGAAACTGATCATGATGGATGAGCCTTCTCTGGGCCTGGCGCCTATTATCGTACAGGGCGTGTTTGATATCATCCGCGAGATCAATAAGCAGGGCATGACGATCCTGCTGATCGAGCAGAACGCGAACATGGCCCTGAAGGCGGCAGACATTGGCTATGTAATGGAAACAGGACGGATCACTCTGACCGGGACCGGAGAGGAACTGGCGAACAATGATCAGGTCAAGGCGGCTTACCTGGGCAAGGCGAAAAAATAATTACTGAATACTTGTTATCAAAGGGGCTGCACAGCCCCTTTTTCAGTATTATAAAAGATTTATTGTTTCATTCATGAATGAAATCATATATAATTGTTATGAGTTTTTAGTATTCAGCCTAGTTCAGGAGAGTGATAGAGGTTTATGGAAGTAAAGGATTGGTATGATTGCGGCGCCAGGATCGGCGATCTTGTACAGCGCGCGATCGATACAGGTGATTTCGGGTCACTGAGCCAGGGAATCACAGATATAGTGGGAGATACGCTCAGCGCGATCGGTGAGCAGGCGGGCTTACACGGAGAAGCTCCGAAAACAAGAAAGCATTATCGGGGCGGCAGTGAATACCGCAGTTCCGAGAGCGCGTTCCGTGCTGCGCAGCGAAGAGCCGAGGAAGCAGGAAGGCGTTTGTACAGCGACGGTACCCAAATCAAGGCACCGCGGGGGCTTAAGGGACTCATCTCCATGATCCTCGGTTACAGCATGGCCGGCACGACGGGTATGGGTACCATCGTTATGGCGGCGCTGGCGCTGTTTACCGGTCTCGGCCTTTTCCGGTTCATGGCGTTCATGCTGCTGATCATGACGGTCGTGTTCACGGTTATCGGCATGAAAGGCGGGACAAGCCGGGACAGGGAAAGAAGAGCCGAACGCTATATGCGCCTCATCGGAGACAGAGATCTGTGCACGATCGATGAGCTTGCTGCCGCGACCGGACGTTCCAGGGAATTCGTGCTTAAGGATGTGAAGGTGCTGATGCAGGAAGGCCTGTTCCGGAGCGGAGTCTACATGGATGATGAAGAGACCACGCTGATGACAAGCCCCGAAGTATACAGGCAGTACAGGGAAACAAAGCAGGCTTACGAGGAGAAAAAACGGCAGTCGGCACAGGCCGCGGAGAGAAGAAGAGCCGCAGAGGCGGATCTGTCGGTTCATTCTGAGGAGACAAAAAAGATCCTTGAGGAAGGCCGCGAATTCATAGCTCATATTCATGAAGCTAATGAGAAGATCCCCGATGAAGAGCTGACAGAGAAGCTGAATACCCTGGAAAACGTAGTTACCCGCATATTTGAGCAGGTAGCCGCGAAACCGGACAGCGCGCCGGATCTGCACCGCATGATGACATATTACCTGCCGGTCACACGGAAACTGGTGGATGCATATGTGGAGCTGGACAGACAGAAGGTACAGGTCAAAAATGTGGTCAGCACAAAGCAGGAGATCAATAAATCGCTGGATACGATCAATGCCGCTTTTGAGATGATCCTGGACAGCTTCTTTGAAGATACGGCATGGGATATATCTACGGATATATCAACGCTCCGGACAATGATGGCGCATGACGGCCTGACCGGACAGCAGGATTTCGGGCCGGGAAGCCATACCGCATCCGCGGCAAAAGACCTTACAGGCGATAAGAGTGGGAAGCCTTCCGCCGGAGGAAAAGGCGCAGGAGGAGCGGGAAGCGCAGGAGCCGGAGCTGCCGCAGCGGCTCCGATGCCGGATGAAGAATAAAAAGCTTTTATGAGAATACATTAATCTTGGTTATAAAAGGAGAGGTGACACATGGGAAACGAATTTGACGATTTTGATGAAGTTCCGAAGCCGCAGCTTGTTTTCGGAGGGAAAAAAGAAGAAGCAAAGGAAGAAACAGCGCAGCAGAATGCTGAAGGGGCAGAAGGAGAGGCTGCAAAAGAGGATCAGGCTGCAGGTGACGCGGTTGCCGCAGCAGAAGAGGCTGTGAAGGAAGCGGAGGCAGTTTCCCAGAGCATGGCTGAAAAGCACAGCGAAGCAGCTGAAAAGGTCAGACAGACGGCATCGGCCGCGGCAGCGGCTGCCGCAGCGGTCTCTGATGAACCGAAGGCAGAGGAAAAGACAGAAGACGCCGCACAGCAGACGGCCGAGGGCGGCCTGAGCGACAGCATGCTGACGGAAGAAGAACGCACCTATGTGGATGAGTTCAGTAAGACGATCGATGTCAGGGATACAGAAGCAGTGCTGAGCTACGGCGCGGCAGCCCAGAAAAAAATGGCTGATTTTTCCGAGAGAGCACTGCAGAATGTAAAAACAAAGGACCTCGGCGAAGTCGGTGACATGCTTGCAGGCCTCGTAACGGAACTGAAATCGTTCGACGCTGATGAAGATGAGAAAAAGGGACTGTTTGGTCTTTTCAAAAAGACAGCTGATAAAGCCACGACCATGAAGGCAAAGTACGAGAAGACCTCAGTCAATGTTGAGAAGATCGTGCAGGCTCTCGAGGCACATCAGGTCCAGCTCATCAAGGATATCGCTGTCCTTGATAAGATGTATGAACTGAACCTTTCCTATTTCAAAGAACTGACCATGTACATTCTTGCAGGCAAGAAACGCCTGAAAGAGGTACGTGAAGGCGAGCTTGCCGAGCTTCGCGCGAAGGCAGAGAGGACAGGACTGGCAGAGGACGCTCAGGCGGCCAAGGATCTCGATGAGATGTGCGAGCGCTTTGAGAAAAAGCTGTATGACCTGGAACTGACCAGAACGATCGCCCTTCAGACTGCTCCCCAGATCCGCCTGATCCAGGACAGCGATGAAGTGATGGTCCAGAAGATCCAGTCCACGCTGGTCAATACGATCCCGCTGTGGAAGAACCAGATGGTCATTGCTCTTGGAATCCAGCATTCGACCGAGGCGGCCGCCGCCCAGCATGCTGTTACCCAGGTAACGAACGAACTGCTTAAGAAGAATGCCGAGAAGCTCAAACAGGCAACGATCGAGACCGCGAAGGAAGCTGAGCGCGGAATCGTTGATATGGAAACACTGAAAACGACAAACGCTACTCTGATCTCTACCCTTGATGAGGTCCTGAAGATCCAGAGTGAAGGCAAAACGAAGAGAGCCCAGGCTGAAGCAGAGATGGCAAAAATGGAGGAAGAACTCAAACAGAAACTCCTTCGCATGGCGTCTGACTGATATTTTAATTCTTTTCTTTTGCAGTCTTGCTCTCAAGTTTTGAATGATATATAATGAGATGCAGAATTGGCTTACGGCTCCTCAGAGTTGTGAGAATGCTTAGTAAGGAGAATTATCCAAAATGAAGAGATGTATGTATTGCGGACATGAAAACGAGGATTCTGCTGAAAACTGCGTTATGTGCGGAAACAGGCTCCTTGACGTGTCGGCTGATGAGACAGCGCCGCTGGAAGAGATCCCGGATGATGATTCGCTTGGGGATGATGACATTCCTGATGTGACTCCGGATATTTCCCTTCCTCTGGACGATGGCTCTTCTGAAACAGCTGGTTCTGATGTCGGCCGCGGCGAGACCGTCGCAGCTCAGCAGCAGCTCGGTGAGACAGGGGCTGCGGAAGAGTTTGGCGGTCAGGATTACGGCTATGAAGCACAGGCAGGAGGCCAGCAGGAATACGGCGGTCAGGCATACGGGTATGATGAGACCCGGGATGCGGACCGTGAGGAAGACTATGACGAAGAGGACGGTGATTACTACGGCGGCGGTCAGCTGCAGACCAAGTCCAGAAAAATGGTTAAGTCGATCCTGTTTTTCCTTCCGGTACTTGCTTATACCGCTTCGTTCGCTGCGTACATTCTGTTCGTTGTTCTTGGCAATGCACGGGTCAATCTTACAACATTTGCCAATACAGTTACTTACAGATTCGGTTCCAACATGATCACGGATGCCATTAATTACGGCGTGAAATGGGTCATGGGACAGAATGAATGGATCGTAAACGGCGTTATGCTCGCGGCTGCTGTCCCCATGATCTTCATTATGCTTGGTCTGTGGATGGCCTTCTTCAATACATCGAGCCGGAGAGAGTATAATTCGACAGCCGGTCTGACAATGGTCAGAGTCATCGAGATCCTGAAGTTCATTGTTTCGTGTCTGCTGCTGACCGGACTGATCGCACTTGCAGTCGTCTATGTTGTTACAGCCGGAGCCGCTGCGGAGACAATGTCTCTGATCGTCGGAGTGATAGCTCTTCTGGCTGCCATTCTGTTTGCTGTACTTGCGATCATGTATTATCTCCAGCTGATCTTTTCGATCAAGCTTGTACGCGAGAATGTCAGAAGCGGTAATGATATTGGCTATATTCCGGGATTTCTGATCTTTGTCGGTATTATCTGCTGCGCATTCACGGTGCTTTTAATGCTTCCTATGGCACCGGATGATTACATCGGACTTGCGTACAGGGGTGCTACAGCGGCATGGTTCCTGCTCATCAGTCTCTGGGCAGTTATCTACCGTGTGGTGGTTAAAGTAAAATAAGAAGCATACAGAAACTGAAACAGGTACAGGTGCTTCTTGGGAAAGTTTTTGAGAGGCTCACTGGCTCTGCGTCTGCAGCAGCGGTGGGCTTTTCCTGTAGTATACGGGAAATTCGGAGAAACTGATCATTTAACAGGCGGTACAGGGGAAAATGCTGGAAAGAGAGATGAATGGCACTGAACATGCAGGTGCGGTGCCGGGGGAGATTTTGACGGAAGAGGAAATGACAGCAGGAGCATCTCGTTCTGTTTCACAGGATGCCGGAACATCTTCAGGGAAAAAGAGAACTGTTACGGGGGCAAGAACACTTCGGAGGTCGGAGAGCCGGAGAAGCGGGGTACTGACAAGAGAACAGGCTGTACGTAAGGTGCAGGAAGCAGCGGTGGCTTCCGGATCTTACAGGAGCGGGAGCAGGTACGAGGACAAGCAGCCTGAGCCTGCCGTGATCCGCACCGGCAGCAGATATATGGATGAACAGCCCGGACATGTATCAGAATCTTTTCTGAAGAGGTTTGCTGAAAACCTGAAACGGAAGGATGCAAAAGCTGTAGCTGCTGTTTCAGCTGCAGGTGTGGCAGTTGTACTGTATATCGCAGGAGCGGTATATTTCAACAGCCATTTTTATCCGGGAACTGTGATCTGCGGAACGGACTGCAGCCGGATGAAGCCTGAAGAAGTAAAGGAAAAGGTCATCGGGAGTATAGGAGATTACTCGCTGGATATCATCGAGCGGGGAGATGGGAAAAACACGATTCTTGCATCGCAGATAGGTCTCTCCTATGTTGATGACGGAGGCATAGAGAAAGCAGCGAAGTCGCAGAGAAGCTATCTGTGGCCTTTCATGCTGCTTACCGGAAAGACATCAGCTGCGCAGATCAGCACGTCGTATGATGCGGCAAAGGTAGATGCTGTGCTGCGGGAGTATCCGTGTTTCGACAGGGAAAATGTGATCGAGCCTGAGGACGCATATCTGGGGGAGACAGATACAGGCTATGAGATCGTGCCGGAGGTGGAAGGAACGCTTCTGGACTATGAGCGGACAAAGGATGCTGTGCTGGAGGCGCTGGACGAGGGAGCTTCTGCGGTTTCTCTGGATGAAGCCGGATGTTATGAGAAACCGGCTGTATACGCTGATGATGAAGCCCTGAACACGGAAGCTGAGCGGCTGAACGTATTTATGGGGGGCAGGATCACATTCGATTTCTGGGATCGGCAGGAAGTCGTTGATACAGGCGTGATCCGTACATTTATCAATGAATATGAAAATGGGGAATGGTTCATTGACCCGGAGAAGGTCCGGAGCTATGTTGCCGGACTGGCGGAAAAGTATGATACATACGGCGGGTACAGATCATTCCATACCAGCATAGGAACTGTTGTTGATCTTTACGGCGGAGACTATGGCTGGATGATCGATCAGGGTGAAACATCACAGATGCTTCTGGAAGCTGTACGGAATAAATCCGTTGAAACGATCGATCCCATTTATACATATACAGCTATGGACCGAAGCACGAACGATATCGGGGATACGTATGTTGAAGTCTGCATTTCCAGACAGGAGATGTGGTGTTATCAGGATGGATATCTCGTTGTTGATACACCGGTCGTGACCGGTAATGTCAATAAGGGAAAAG